>JANPGT010001015.1:0-2558 GCA_031424135.1 Chitinophagaceae bacterium | reverse complement strand
TAACATTAGCTACTGGAAAAACCTCAGAGATTGACATTTTTTATACCGTTTATGACGGTATTATTATACGCGATTTAGACGGCTCCTATGTCAAGCAAGATAAAATCTTGGAATTTGTCTTACGAAATACGATGGAAAAGTAGGCCGCTGTACAAAGTCTCCGACTTCGTACTCCTTATGTTCTTCCCTAACTGTGTTCGGTATCAATACCTCCACTAAAAATCATCCCAAAAACTTCCCGCCATATAACTTACATTTGGTTATAAACCTTATCAAATGTCAAAAACAATCCTCCGCAACACGGATAGCCTCCGCGTATGCAACAGTATTTCTATTCAGTCATCTACAAGATTCACCGTACCAGGAGCCAACCATCCGCTGCAACCTTACACCTTCTACCCTACACCCTTAACCTTCCCCGCATGTTAGTCAAAACTTTTGGCAGCGCTGTCTACGGCGTAGAAGCCATCACCATTACGGTGGAAGTAAACGTATTAAGCGGCAGTGGTTATTATATTGTTGGCCTGCCCGACAATGCCGTGAAAGAAAGTTTACAACGGGTAGAAAGCGCCGTAAAATCAAACGGCTATTTTATGCCACGCGTTAAACTGGTGGTGAACCTGGCGCCGGCAGACATCAAAAAAAGTGGTTCTGCTTTTGACCTGCCGGTAGCTATGGGCACATTGGGAGCAGCAGAACAACTGGAGCACCCGGAAAAATTGCTGGATTATGTGATGATGGGCGAACTGAGTTTAGATGGTACCATATTGCCCATCAAGGGCGCGTTGCCCATTGCCATCACTACCAAAAAAGAAGGGTATAAGGGATTGATAGTACCGCGGCAAAATGCCCGCGAAGCAGCCATGGTCAGCAACCTTGAAGTATACGGCGTGCAGCATATCAATGAAGTGATTGAATTCTTCAACAACCCTTCCTCACTGCAACCCGTAGTGGTAAATGCCCGCGACGAATTTTTTCATTCGCAGTACGATTTTGAATTTGACTTCAACGATGTAAAAGGACAGGAAAATATTAAGCGGGCACTGGAGATTGCCGCCGCAGGCGGACACAATGCTATACTGATTGGTCCGCCTGGCGCAGGCAAAACCATGCTGGCAAAACGCCTGCCCACCATATTGCCGCCGCTCACCCTGCACGAGGCTTTGGAGACCACCAAGATTCACAGCGTTGCCGGCAAACTACCGGAAAATGCTACGCTGATTTCCAAACGCCCATTCAGATCGCCACACCATACCGTAAGTGATGCAGCCCTGGTAGGCGGCGGTGGTATACCGCAGCCCGGTGAAATCTCGCTGGCACATAACGGCGTATTGTTCCTGGATGAACTGCCTGAATTTAAAAGAACCGCGCTGGAAGTAATGCGGCAGCCCATGGAAGAAAGAAAGGTGACCATCAGCCGGGCAAAAGTAGCACTCGATTTTCCGGCCAGTTTTATGCTGATCGCCAGTATGAATCCCTGCCCCTGCGGATTTTATAATCACCCGGAAAAAGACTGTAGTTGCCCGCCTGGTGCCGTGCAGAAATACCTGAACAAAATTTCGGGTCCATTGCTTGACAGGATTGATCTGCACGTGGAAGTAACGCCTGTTCCTTTTGCCGAACTTTCTTCTATTAAAAACACAGAAGGTTCGGCGGCTATCCGCGACCGTGTTATCCGCGCCAGGGAAATACAGGCCGAACGCTATGCAGGTATTGCGGGTGTTTATGCAAATGCACAGATAAGCACCAAAATGCTAAAAGAAGTATGCGTTATTGACAGCGTGGGGCAAAACCTTTTAAAAGCGGCCATGAATAAACTGAATCTCTCTGCCCGCGCCTACGACCGCATCCTTAAAGTAAGCCGTACCATTGCCGATCTGGCCGGTAGCGCGCATATACAACCGGCGCACCTGGCAGAAGCCATCCAGTACAGGAGTTTGGACAGGGCGGGATGGGCTGGATAAAAAAGTTCTTAGTTTTTAGTCTTTAGTTCTTAGTTCGTTTGCCGGTTAATTCGGCGCACCGGTTTACAACCAACATCGGGCATATACCCAACATCGGGCTACACCCGATGCTCGGTATATGCCGCCCTTTCAGGGCTGGGATAAAGCCCTGAAGGGGCGACATACCTTGAGCGATGGGTGTAGCCCATCGCTGCTACAACCGGTTGGACGGGGTAGTTCTTAGTTCGATAGTTTTTAGTCCGTGTGCCAGTTAATTCGTCGCATCGGGTTACACCCGATCCTGGGTATATGACGCCCTTTCAGGGCTGGCACGAAGCCCTGAAGGGGCGACATACCTTAAGCGATGGGTGTAGCCCATCGCTGCCTTGGAATACGGGTCCTTCATTTTCACATTTACCACATTCCTCACATTTCCGCATTAAAGATGAAATCTTGTCATATATGCCAAACTTGTACGAAGTTTGATGGTTAGACACCCTTTGCACTCCCCCACTAAAATACTGTTATGAAAATATTGATGTTCTACCTGAAGCCCTATAAATGGCTGATAGCACTGGCATTATTGCTGGCTACCATTAACCAGGTATTTTCTAT
>JANPGT010001014.1:0-6719 GCA_031424135.1 Chitinophagaceae bacterium | reverse complement strand
GTTCCCAGTTTGTACCCCGCAGGAGAAACAATGGGCGCCCCGGCATAAAAGCGGATATGATGTTCTCCGGTCACCAGCGGGTTATCAAAAAAGCGGTCATCTTTGGTGGTGTCTTCTATTATAAACACTTCATCCTGAAGTATGGTATGAGAGCAGAAGGCTATATCCCTGGAAGTACCCGTTTCCCCGAGGCCGGTTTTTGATTTGAACCATTGCCGGTCTTTGTCTATAAGCGTAATCAGGGCAATGGGGCAGTTGCAGATCTTGCTGGCCAATTCCACCAGTTCATCAAAATCAGATTCTGCGGCAGTATCTAACAGCTCATAATAATAAAGATCCTTCAATCGGGAATCTTCGTTTGCAGGAATGGGTGCTATAATCATGGTAAACGGATTAAAAGGTGATACGACCATACAGCAGTCCGTAGTTCAATAAAAGTTTTGGCGGCTGCCTGCGTACATGCTGCAAGGTCAGTATTAACGGCTGGTTTGAATGCATAGTTTTCTTAAAAGTATAAATTTTAACTTCCCTGCCGGTCATGATAGCTTTTGTAAGTGTAATACCTGCTGTGGATTGAATTTAACCATTACGTATATTGGATTCGGGGGCAACCATACTACGTTTTACTACGTACCCAAGCCTGTACTTATTTGCCTGTTGGCTTCGCCTTAAAACTAATGGGGACGTAAGAATAATTTTGAAAGGAGCAAAATAGAAACTAGTTACGGCTATTGTTTTTTTGGGTGAATAGTTTCCCAATATAACGGAACAGCAATCTTAATAATGACGAGTACGCAACCAGGCAAATCGCTGTGCCAAAGATGCCAAACACTAATGATAATATCCATGCATCTTTTCCATCCATGGTGGCGTTGGACGGGTCTTCCGGCAGGTACCAGATACGTACGTGCTGCCCCCGCTGGTAAACATCCTGGCTGCTGAAAACAGTGGAATAGTATAACTGCACCCGGTTGCTGCTGGTAAGAAATTGTACCACAGGTGCTGTTGCCAAAGAACGCGATTCGCCTGTTCGTGTGGGTTTCCGGTAAGTATCAATAACAACGCCTTCGGTTTCAACGCCTTTTTTGAAAATGGCATATTTTTCAGCACCTGCACGATAGGCAATAATAAGAAACAGGGTGCCTGCCAGTGCAAATGCAGTGGGCAAAATAATACCAAATGCGCTGCGCGTTTTCATTTCCAGCTGATTTTGTTTGACCATAAAACAGATTAGGCCAGTGCTATAGCGTTTCAAATTTTATCAAAGCTAAGGAATGCATGAATCTTATGTAAACCATCATTGACTGGATACTATTGGCCGGCACGCAACAAATTGGAAATTGCCGGCAGGATAAGTAAATTTGGTGGATGCTGCAATAGTAAGAACACAAACAGTAAATTAAATAAAAACTGCCATGCAGATAATACAGTCCATTCAAAACAGGATATATGAAATCCGCGGCGAACGCATCATGCTTGATTTTGACCTTGCGCAGTTGTACGAGGTGGAAACCAAAGCCCTTAACCAGGCTGTAAAAAGAAATAACAGGCGGTTCCCGGAAGATTTTATGTTCCGACTGAGCATTGTAGAATGGCAGGGCATCCGGTCACAATCTGTTACCGCATCCGCAGGCACCATTTCCATGCGGTCACAAATAGTTACCGCATCTCAGGGAAAACGCAATACGGCGGTTACGCCGTATGCTTTTACAGAGCAGGGGATTGCCATGCTGAGCGGAGTATTAACAAGCGATAAAGCCATCCAGATGAATATTGCCATCATGCGGGCGTTTGTAGAAGTAAGAAAGATACTGTTGCAGCAGACAGATGTAAAGCAACAGCTGAAGCAGATAAAGGAAAGACTGGGCGAACATGATACACAGTTGAACAGTATTTATGATGCCATGGAAAACCTGCTGGATGAAAAAAATGCAGCTAGAAAATGGGAAGACAGGGAAAGAATCGGCTTCCAAAAATAAAATACGTGCTGCTGAAATAGTGAACAACGCCTGGTGCAAAATATCCAAACAGCAACTTACGCCTGCCTGAATAGCGCGGATACCTGAATACTGTGACGCAGGCGCGTAACTGGTTAGATGAGAAGACCAAAAAACACCGTCGAGGCACCGATAGGCTTCTAACTGATGTTTCCTGCATGTTTCCGTATTTTAATAATCACCATCTTGGAAGTGGGCGTATTGCTTTTTTCTGCTACACTGCCAATGGGCACCAGTACATTTGTCTCCGGGTAATAAGTTACTGTACAACGGGCTGGTATATCATACGGTACAATAACAAATAAACGGGCCACCCTTTCTACGCCGTCAAAATAATTAAACAGGTCTACTTTGTCACCCGCCTTAAAACCACCCGCAGCTATATCTTTTTCATTCATAAAAATAACGCGGCGCCCATTGTGAATGCCACGGTACCGATCGTCTTGTCCATATATGGTAGTATTGAACTGGTCGTGGCTGCGTACCGAAGCCATCATATAATCATCTGCTGCCAGTTGCTGCTGCGGTAACTGGGTAATACTAAAAGGCAATTTACTGCCGAAGAGACTGGTATGGTATTTTCCTGCACGCGGTCCGTTGGGCAGGTAGAAGCCGCCCGGTTCACGCACTCTTTTGTTATAATTTTCAAAGCCGGGTATGAATTGTTCTATCAGGTCCCGCACGGCATCATAATTTTGCGCATAATGGTCCCAGCTAACCACTCCTGTTTTCCCCAGCGTGGCCTTGGCTATTTCGCAAATGATTTGTGTTTCATTGCGCATGCCATCAGCCACTGGTTGCAGTATGCCTTTAGATAGCTGTACAATACCCATTGAATTTTCACAGCTCACAAACTGGTCTTCCCCGTTAACGGTATCCTTGTCACTGCGTGCAAGGGTGGGGAGGATAATGGCCTCTTCTCCATGCACAAGGTGCGTACGGTTTAATTTGGTAGACACACTTACTGTAAGCTTCAATTTACGCATGGCAGCTGCGGTGTAACCGGTATCGGGCGTTGCTGAAAGAAAATTGCCTCCCATCGAAAAAAAGACTTTGATTTTGCCTGCGTGCATGGCTTTTATGCAGTTGACTGTATCCACGCCGTGTTGCCGCGGAGGCTCAAAACCAAAGACAGCTTTTAGTTTATCGAGAAACCAAACCGGCGGCTTTTCCCAAATCATCATGGTGCGGTTGCCCTGTACATTGCTATGGCCCCTTACCGGGCACAAGCCGGTGCCGGGTTTGCCGATGCTGCCTTTTAAGAAAGCCAGGTTGGCCATTTCTTTAATGGTATCCACCCCATTGGTATGCTGGGTAACACCCATGGCCCAGCAGATGATAATTTTATTTTTTTGCTGCATCAGCTGCGCAGCAGTTATTAGATCTTTTTCAGGTACACCGGCAGCTTCAGCCAACTGCGGCAGTGTATATTGCTGCAGCTGATTTTTTAGTGCATCATAGCCAACAGTATTTTCACTGATGAAATGCTGATCAAACACCGTTCCCGGATGGTTGGCTTCTGCTTCAAACAATAATTTTTCTATGGCTTTAATAGCGGCCATATCCCCATTGATTTTTACCTGCAGGAAAAGATCTGCCAGTGGCGTACTCATATTAAGCAGGCCGCCGGCAAGGCCCTTAAACTGTTGTGGATTATTAAACGCCACCAGCCCCGCTTCTTTCAATGGGTTGATGGCAATAATTTTAGCACCTTTGTCTTTTGCTTTTTGTAATGAGTCGAGCATACGGGGCATATTGGTACCAGGGTTGATGCCCATCAGCAGTATGATATCTGCCTGCGGAAAATCTTCCAGCGTAACAGTTCCTTTTCCAATGCCAATGGTTTCATTGAGCGCCACACCGCTCGATTCGTGGCACATATTGGAACAGTCGGGCATATTATTGGTGCCAAACACCCGTACAAAGAGCTGGTACATAAACGACGCTTCATTGCTGAGCCGACCCGAGGTGTAGAATGCCGCTTCGTCCGGACTGCCGAGTGCATGCAATGCCTCCGCACATTTTTTATAGGCGGCTTCCCAGCTGATGGGTTCAAAATGAGTGGCGCCTTTCGGCAGGTAGACAGGAATGGTTAACCGGCCTTTTTTGCCTATCTCCATATCCGTTAGCCTGGATAGATCGGCCACAGAATTTTGAGCAAAGAAATCAACCCCCAGTTTTTTCTTTGTAGCTTCTTCTGCCAGTGCCTTGGCGCCGTTTTCGCAATAGGCGGCAATGGGGGAGCGATCGCCATCTTCATCGGGCCAGGCGCAGCTGGAGCAGTCGAAACCACCTTTCTGGTTCATCTTAAATAAACCCTTTACCCCCCTGGAGGCACCCGTTTCTTCAAAAATATGTTTGAAGGCAGCTATCACTGCGGGCATGCCGGCCGCCCATTTTTTGGGCGCTGATACTGTCATATCGGTCAGCTGTTCAGGATTTTCTGCAGACGGTTGTTCTTTGTCGGTAATGCTCATGCTTTTTTGTTTAGCAATGGGTTGGGATAATTATCAGTTTGATCTTCTGCAACATTTTCCATGCAGGTAAAATCCTTTTCCACCAGCAGGTGCAGGATCTCGTTGTTTTCCAGCGAAAGGCGGTATTCGTACCCCACTTTGCCGGTATTAATCCAATCGTTTATCCATGCTGCCGGAAAGTAAAGGGTGATATGGTTATCCTGGTAGGCGGCAGACAAGTGCTGCCCTGTGCTACTGAGTAATTCATATTGCATTACAGCAGTACCAAAATTTATTTTCTCCCTCACCACCCCTTTTTTTGCAAAGAGATCTACATCAGGCCTGGTAAGCCGGTACCTCAGTGAATTTCCCTTAATACGTATTTTCATAAACAGGTAATTGAATGCGTTGCACCGCTGAATAAATATTGAACCGTTCATTTCTAAGGAAGCCTATCAACGTAATACCAAATGTTGTAGCCAATGAGACCGCCAGGCTGGAGGGAGCACCTACCGCAGCAATGACCGGAATGCCCGCCATGGCAGCTTTCTGTACCAGTTCAAAACTGGCCCTTCCGCTCAATAATAGAATGGAGCGTGAGAGATCAATATTGTTGATTGTGAAAGCTGCACCAATCAGTTTGTCAAGCGCGTTGTGCCTGCCAACATCCTCGCGCAGCAAGAGTAAATCACCCGATGTGTTAAATAAAGTAGCTGCATGCAAACCTCCGGTAGCAGAAAATACTTCCTGCGGACCGTTCAGTTTTGCAGCAAGGCTGTTGATAAGCGCCACAGGAATTGGTGCGTCGTTCCAGGGCTCCAGCTGTATTTTGCTGACCGTATGTATCGCCTCGATAGACGCTTTGCCGCAGACGCCGCAACTGGATGTGGTGTAGAAATTCCTTTCCTGTTTAGCAAGCTGGGGTATAACGGTATCATGTAAACTTACCGATATGATGTTTCCGCGGTTTTCTGAACAGCCGGTAGAAATATGATCTATACTTTTAATGTCTGATGAAGTTGCAATAATACCTTCTGTAAATATAAATCCTGCCGCCAGTTCTGCGTCATTGCCGGGTGTACGCATGGTAACCGCCAGGTTGTGCACACAGCGGGCTTCCGCCGGGCCATAAGACAGTCTTATCTCAAGCGGCTCCTCCACCGCCAGGCAATCCAAGACAGATTCCTGCATGTTGTTCTTTATGCGGATAACGGGCAAATGCACAGCATACTTCATAGACATTGATTAATTGTTTATAACTGGTAACATGCTATACTGAAGGGCCTGCAAAATTGTTCAGACAATATTGCATTAATGATATCATTGCGCCTGCTTTAACAAATTTCGGTGAAATTGGGCGGCAGGACAAATACTGTTAAACCCAAAGCTTTGCAAGACAATTAAATTTTTGCAAAGCTTGGCGTGTGAAAATCTTATTACATTTAGAGCGACAATAGCCAGCCATGAGTAAGCAAAGCCGGATTTTACTGTTGGCAGCAATCACTTTGCTGTGCATACTGTATACATGGATGCTGACGCCGATACCGCAGAATCCCGCCTATCATTCATTTGCTGATAAACACAGTACAGCAGGTATTACCAACTTTGCCAATGTGCTTAGTAACCTGCCATTTCTGTTGGTGGGGGCATATGGGTTGTGGATACTCGTAAGATCCAATAACAGCAGCGCCATCAAAACAGTGTATGGCGTTATGTTTACAGGTATATTTCTTACAGGCATAGGATCGGCTTATTATCATTATGCGCCGGGCAACAGCAGCCTGGTATTTGACCGGATACCCATGGTGCTGGTATTTATGGCCTTCCTGTCTGCTACTATACTTGGCTGGATAAGTGAGCGGGCCGGTATCCGCCTGTTATTGCCTTTATTGGCCCTGGGCATAGCAAGTGTGCTGTGGTGGCATTATACCGAGTTAAAGGGTACCGGAGATCTGAGGCTGTATGGATTTATCCAGTTTTACCCAATGCTGATGATACCCGTTATTTTTATGCTGTTTGCTTCGCCTGAAAACAACAGGGGCCTGAAATGGCTGGTTTGGGTACTGTTGTGGTACTGTGCTGCAAAAGTTTTTGAATTGCTGGATGCGCCCATTTACCAGGTTACGGGCTTTGTCAGCGGGCATTCCTTAAAACATATTGCTGCAGCCATGGCCACCTGGTATATGGTAAAGTTCTTTCAAAAAAAATACCTGCAACAGGGAGTGCAGGTATAGTATTTTCCGTTGGTAGTTTATTCAAAATCAAA
>JANPGT010001013.1:0-1618 GCA_031424135.1 Chitinophagaceae bacterium | reverse complement strand
GCCAGGCCCAGCAGCACCGCAGCAATTACAGACAGGGTAATACTGCCATAGATATATTGCTGCAGGTTGGCCTTTACATCCTGCAAACTAATGTTTCTGCTGAACTCCAGGTGCTTCGCCGTGTTCCCCATCCACCAGGCCCCCATTTTATAGCTGATAAAAACAATCAGTGGAATCATGGGTGGTATGCTGATATTGGCAGCAATAATCACCAGGCCTTTGTTCAGCTTAAAAACAATGGCCAGGAAAATAGCAATGGCCAGCTGGAAACCCCAGATGGGCACAATGCCCATAAAAACCCCAAAGGCAATAGACAGGGCCTTCTTTTCATCACTGTGGTGCGGATTTAATAAATGCTGATTAAGAAACTGCTGCCGTTTTTGTTTACTGAACAACCCGCGTACAAAATTGCGGGGTATAATATAGAGCAGGGTAATAATTACCAGGAAGCTGTTCAATATGCCGATACGGGTGAAGTCTTTTACCGGCCTGAAATGAGACACCCTGACTTCTTTGGGTGCATAGTAAACTGTTACGGGTACAGACACAATATCAACATCTTTCCATGCGGCACGCACCAGCACTTCTATTTCAAACTCAAAACGCCGGGTAAAAAAATTGATTTTTTGCAGGGGCTGCAGGGGATATAAGCGATAGCCGGACTGTGTATCGGGCATTACAATGCCGGTTTCTATTTTAAACCAGAAATTGGAAAACTTATTGCCAAAGCTGCTGCCACCCGGTACGCTCGCCTGGTCCATATTGCGGGCGCCAATAATAATGGCGTTGGGTGCTTCTTTCAGCTTATCCAGGAACTTGTAAAGGTCTTTTGCAAAATGCTGCCCGTCAGAATCGATAGACACTGCATATTCATAACCCTGTTTAAAAGCGTAATTAAATCCAGCGCGCAGGGCAAGTCCCTTTCCGCGGTTGACCGGCTGCGTTACCACCTGTAAAAAAGGGAAATTGCTCAATATCACCGCCGTATCGTCCGTGCTGCCATCGTTTACCACAATAATGTGTTCGGTATATTGCGCCACATCGCTAATCACCGCCGCCAGGGTAGCACTGTTGTTATAGGTAGGTATCAATACGCAGGCCTTTATTTCCTCAAACCTGGTATGTACGGGCTTTTCTTGATTCATAGTCACCACTCCTTTATCGTTGACGCGGGGAGTACATTATAATTTGATTAAACCTGTTTTTACAAACATCGCAAAATTAAGTTTAAATACAGCATAAAGGCTGCCGTTCAGCCTTTATGCTAACAGGTGCGGGCGCCGTTCGGGCCTGCATCAAAACCCCGCAAGCACAGGTTTTTACCTGCTGTATCGTCCTATTAAAAAGCATACAAATTTTATGGGGAAATCTACCTTTTTACTGGTTACCGTGGTGCTATTGTTAACGCTTGCTGCCCAATCCCAGTCTACAGTCTCCTTTCGGGGAAAACTGGCCGACAGTACCCATAAAACAGCCTTGGCGGGTGTGCGCATCAGTCTTGCAGCTACCAGTGACTCCCTTATCACCTATAAAGCAGTTTCCGACAGTACAGGCAGTTTTGAAATAACAAGCGTGTCGCCAGGCGATTTTTTGCTCTCCTTATCCGCAGATGGTTACC
>JANPGT010001012.1:0-8691 GCA_031424135.1 Chitinophagaceae bacterium | reverse complement strand
TTGATGAAAACCGCATAGAGGTGACCAACGGGAAAACGGTCAATTCTGATTATCATATAATTTTCATTAAGGACGGCCAGACCTCCAATACTACCAGCGGTAACTCCACCACTTCCACTACATCAGTTTACGGGAACACTTTTAACATGAATGCGGTGGGAATTAATATTGGGGTTACCTACAGGTTTTAAATATGGCACATTTATTTTATAAACTACCCCTGAGGTTAGATCAAATCATCCAGAAGCAAAAACAGCCAGGCTGTACTTTAAAACATTCCATTGCCCAACACCTTCATTTGATTATTTCCACGTATCGTGGAGAGGCCGCTTACTCGGATGAATTCGGCTGCAGTCTATGGGATGAGGAATTTAACATCCAGCTCAACTTCCGCTGGAAAGAAAATTTGTGTGACTCCATAAAGCGGGCGGTTGATCAGTTTGAAAAAAGACTGCAATTACAGGAAGTGAAGGTGCTACTGCAGGAACAGAATGAATTGCTGGAAAGAGGAAACCTGCGTGTGAGGAAATGCCTGCATATTGAAATACGGGGTGGCATTATAAAAACAAACGAGGCTTTTCATTTCACCGATATCATATTCATTTCTCCCCTGGCACAGAAATAAAAAATTACCTGTTATACCAGCAAACGAATTTAAACAGACAGGCATGGAACCAGTAAACCAACCCGTAAGAAATTCAGCCATCCAAAAATTTTTTGGATTCTATGCGCTGTCGCTGCTGACAGTAATACTCATCACCTACTTTTTATTCAATACCCCGGCGGGCATTTTTAAAACCAGGGTCCAGGTATATAAAAACATCGAAGATGAACAGGGCCGGCTTTTAAGCAAAATAGAAAGCATGACCGCTAATTTGAAAAATATTATTCATGCGGACGAAAAATATTTAAGCAGTACCAATGAATATGAAAGAGGAGGTTTATTAGGAAATCTCCAGGAATATCAGAAAAATATCAACGATGCATTGGTAAACCTGAAGAATGACAGTTCATTGTTTTCCTCACCGGTTTCGAAGAAAGACTCTTACAATTACATCAGTGCGTTTAATGCGATTGTTGCCTACCGTAATACCATTACAGCCCTCCAAAAAACGCTGGAAGCAAAAGGTGGAGATGCTTCAGAACTCCTGAAAATGAAATCCCAGCTAGACCTGTGTAATCAGCAACTTGAAATCTGCAAAATGCTGGCATCAAAACCTGCCCCGGCTGTGCCGGCGGCTCCTTCCGGCGGCGGCGGAGGCGGGAATGCCGCAAAAGAACTGGAATTGCAGCGTTTACTGGAAAAATGCCAGGGCGATCTGGCCGCCTGCCAGAAAGCAAAAGCAGGTACCGTAGTTCCGGTTGCCATTGAGCCTGTCAATGGTTCCAGTGAGAGCAAAAAAGCCCTTGTATTTTATGAGGCGGGGGAGGATACCTATACGATGGCCGAAAAAACCAAAAACCTGATCGAAAGAAGAGGCATTCTTTCTGCAGCGAAACAACTTTTGCAAAAAGCGAGCATTGCCTATCCCGATATGGATAAGCTGAATAAAAGGATTACTCAGATTGATGCGGAATTAAAGAAATTATCAAATATGGGATAAGGGCTGTCCTTCCCGGTTTCAGATTTTTAATAAATTAACTTAGAATAACTCCCATGCCATTCCCCGAAGAAGTTAAAAAAGCGATAGCCATCGCCAGGTCCCTGGCCAAAGAATACAGGAACAATACCTTTGGCGCTCCGCATCTGTTACAGGCCATCCTGCATAATGAAATAGGCCTGGCTTCCTGGCTGGCATCCATTCAAAAAGATATTCATTTTATGCGTGAATGGGCGGAAATCCGTATTGAAAACTATCCCAAAAACGGTAAGAGCCCCGAAAGTCCCTCCGCAGATCTCCAGGTGGCTGCCGCGCTTGAGCTGGCTGACCTGGTAGCTCTTCAGTTAAACCATGATTATACAGATGCCCAAAGCATTCTTGTTGCCCTGCTAAAACCCGGTATTGCCTTTACAACCGACCAACTCAAAACATTTCCGGTTACACAAAAAGAAATAATGGATGCAGCGGTTGACGACAACGCCTTTCAGCAAGCAATCAAACCTGCATTAAAAAACAGTGCGGAAAACAAAACCGCCCCGGGTACAAATACCTCAAATGCGTTATATAAGTACTGCCTGGATAAAACAGCGTTGGCCGAAGATGACAATTTAGACCCTATCACCGGCAGGGATAAAGAATTGCGGATGATGCTGGAAGTACTCGGCAGAAGAACAAAACCGAACGTGATCATTGTGGGTGAACCAGGTGTAGGTAAAACAGCACTTATAGATGGATTTGCCCAGTTGATTGTACAGGGAAAAGTGCCCGCCTTCCTGAAAAATGCCCGCTTGTTCGAACTGGATACCGGCGCCCTGGTAGCGGGCGCATCCTATAAAGGTGAAGTAGAAGATCGTATTAAGAATATAATAAAGGAAATAAAACAGCATGACAAAGCCATCCTGTTTATTGATGAAATACACTCTTTGCTGGACAGCCGGGGCTCTATCGGAACCGGCGTGGTAAATCTGCTGAAACCTGAATTAGCCAGGGGCGCGCTAACCATTATTGGCACTACTACCAACGAAGAATACAGGAAATATATAGAATCGGACGAGGCTTTCAGCAGGCGTTTTGAACTGGTGAGGGTAGAAGAACCTGATATACCTGCGGCCGTAAATATGCTGAAACAGATTGTCGGGCTTTACGAAACACATCATGGACTTAAGGTAGAGCCTGATGCACTTACTGAATCGGCCATCATGGCAAAAAGATATTCAAAAGAGAGAAGGCTGCCTGACGCCGCTGTTGACCTGATGGACCGAACGATGGCAGCAATCAAAATGATGGGCGAAACGTCCGCTGATGAATTACGCGCTGCGCAGGACCGGTTGGACATTATTTTGAAAACACACGCAGATGACAGAGATGGTCTATTGGTTGAATTGAAATGTTGCCATAATGAATTAAAAGATAAGTTAAGTCCGATACTGTTAAATAAACTTGATGAAGGCATGCAGCAACAGGATCCTGACCTGGAGATTCCGGAAGCATATGCAGCTCATCTGAAAACATTGATCAACAGGTTATCTCATTACGCGGGTGAAAAAAAAGAAACGGTTACCAGAGATGATATTGCGGCAATCATCTCCTACAAAACAGGCATTCCGCTGGGGAAAATTCAAAGCCGGGAAAAAGAGAAATTATTGGGCGTAGAAGATGTGCTGAAAAAACGGGTGATAGGCCAGGATCATGCTATCAAGGCCGTATCGGAAGCCATTTTGGAATCGCGGTCGGGGCTTATAAAGGCCGGTCAGCCAATCGCTTCTTTTTTCCTGCTGGGACCTACTGGCACAGGAAAGACAGAACTGGCAAAATCGCTGGCGGATTATCTTTTCAATGATGAATCTTACCTGATACGGTTTGATATGTCTGAATTCAAGGAAGAACATTCTGCCGCACTGCTATATGGTGCACCCCCGGGCTATGTAGGCTATGAAGAAGGCGGTGTGCTGGTAAACAAAATCCGTCAGAAGCCTTATTCGGTTGTATTGTTCGACGAAATAGAAAAAGCGCATCCCTCTGTGTTCGACATTTTTCTGCAGATACTGGATGAAGGAAAACTCCACGATCGTTTGGGAAAGGAAGGTGATTTTTCAAATGCCATAATTCTTTTTACCTCCAATATTGGGAGTGAAATCATAGCTGATAAATTCAACAAAAACCAAATTCCCCCTGCGAACGAAATGATGGATATTATGGCAAAATATTTCAGACCGGAATTTCTTGCCCGCCTGACTGAAATCGTACCATTTGCGCCCATATCAGAACAAAACGTAGTGAGCATATTTGATATTCATCTGAAAAGCCTTACTGACCCCCTTTATAAACAGGGTGTATCATTGTCTATCAGTCCGGAAGCGAAAAAATTTCTGGCGCTGTCAGGATTTACACCAAAATATGGAGCCCGGCAAATAAAAGGCGTTATAAGGAACCAGTTGCGCCGCCCTATTTCACGCATGATCATTGGGGGATCGCTTAGCAGAGGAAATAATCTGACCATCACCATGAAGACATCAGCAACGGATGAACTGGCCTGGGATGTTAAACAGGAACATTCATCTATTTAAATGGTTGTTAAGCGATAAAATTATGCCGGCGTCCAGCGAAGATTTATGTTTACTTCAGAAAGGAATTTTTACAGTTTCACCTATCGTTACCTGAAATTTCAATGCACCCAGAATTAATAACACTTAAATCTTATCATTATGTTCAACTATGATATTGGAGGACAGGAAAGAAAAAGCGAAGTAAATGAAGGTATTTCCGACATACCGCAAAACCGGACTTTATTGATAGAAAAACTCACGGATGACTCTCCATTGTCGCCGCAGATCATTTCCGATCTAAAAAGCATCAATGATGTCTTTGCTTTTTTTAAACCAACAAAAGAAGTGGAATTTGAAACTGCCGATGGCGCAGACCGCACCGAACAGTTACACTTCTCGTCATTGGGGGATTTTGGAAAACAGGGAATTACACGTCAAAGTGCTTATCTGAATGAGCTGAATCATCAGTGTGAAGACCTGCAGAAATTTGTAAAGCAGTTAAAGACAAATAAGATACTGCGCACATTGCTGGACAATAAAGAAGCAAAAACGGCCTATTTATCCTGCATACAGTCGCTCATCAATGAACTGGAACAATCAGCCTAAACATTTTTAATACACTCCAATGGCAAACGAAGAAAAAAAAATACAGGTAACAGGTTCTGCAGTAAAAGACCCGTTAGAGGCAGTACCTGTTGAACAGGTAACCGCATCACTCGTAAAATATGGTGGGTTCGGCATTGTTGAAACCACAATTGAGGGAGCGCAGAATCTGAACCCGGAAAAGAAAGCGAGGAAAAAAATATTTCTGACCGAAGATACAAAAAAGGAAGAGCGCACTGCATTGAAACAGCGCCTTGAAAACATTATACAGTTGCTTTCATCTGCTGACTCCGTAGCGGGTCTGTTGGAAAATGCGCAATCAAAAGCAGACAATGCGCAAACTCTCCTCAATAAGAACCTGAAAAATGCACTTGATGCTACCCGGGAGCTGGAGCGGGCATACCGGTCTGTTAATAATTTCTATAAGAATACTGATCAGGATAAAGCAAAAAATGTCTATCTCATGAACGCAGGCATGGAACAGCTTTCTGACCTTGACAATACAGTATTCATTGATGCCGTCTCGGAAGAACTCACCCAAAATTATGACCGCCTCGATCTGCGTGACAATTATTCCATCCTGGCTCTGCCAGGTTATCTGGGATCTAAAAAAGCTGTGGATAAATGGGCGCGCATAGCCTACAAAAACAAAGTGATGATGGTTACAGATTTTGAGCACCTTGATGGGGCAGATGACGTACTTGACTTATTTGAATCCGCTAACTTAACGGGGGGAGATGCCTATTTATCAAATGTAATGATGACCTGTAACTGGCTTGTGGGAAGAGGAAAACAACAGGATGTGGGAGAAGAGGAAGATCTGTTTGTTCCCCCATCCACTGCGCTGGCAGGCAAAGTATACAGCACCTTGATGTCGCAGGTGGCGGCCGGCAGAAAACATGGTGCCCTGAATGAAATAGACGGGGTTAAGTTCCCCCTGAAAAAAAGTGAAATCGCCCAGCTTGAAAAACTTGGCCTGGTCCCCATGGTTAATGAGTATGGAAAGGTAATGCCGTTTTCCGCAAAAACTTTATTCAACGGAGATAATATTGGTCTGCAGACCTACTCAGTAGTTCGGGTCTTTGATTACGTCATAAAAGTATTGATCGATTTCCTTAACCGAAGGGCTTTTGAAAACTTCAATGTGAATACCAGGATGGACCTCCAAAAGCAAATTGTAAAATTTCTTGATAGTATTACAGGCCCCGGTAAGTTAATAGAAAAATTTAAAGTCATCCGGTTTGAACAGGATCCAAAACAGAAAGACCGCATCTTCCTGGATATTCATATGACCCCCTATTTCCCGGCCAAAAACTTCCTGATTAAACTGGATGGACACAAAGGAGATGACCCGGATTCAGCGGAATGGCAGGCAGAATATGAACAAAATAAATAACCTATTAACATGGCATTCCAGGTAGAATTTACAGTAGATAACCAGGTTTTTCCAGTTAAGGATTTCTACCTCTCGGTTTTGAGAGAAGTTACGCCGAAAGGGCAGCCCAGCGCAGGTCCGGTATGGACCCTGGATATTACCATTGACGCAATCAAAGACACGACGATCACCGCCTGGATGATTGACCCAAATAAGCAGGTAGACGGGAACCTGACCATTAACCAGACGGATGGCACAGGTAAACTTAAAGAAATTGAATTCAGGGGGGCCAGCTGTTTTGGAATGATTGACCAGTTTATTCCGGAGTTCGCCGAAGCCAGTTGCTTTATGAGAATATCAGGCCCGGAAATACATGTGGGTAATGTGACCCTGGATGCGAACGCATGACCATTGCATTCAAGACAATAAAAATACTTTATGGCCTCAACAGTAAGTTTAGATCTGGATGGCAAAACGTTCAGGATACTCAAGTGCCTGTGTAAAACAGCGCAGCAATTTGACCAGACCGGCAGCCCTGCTTCCGGCGTCCGGGGTGGAAGCATCAGCCTGCTGATGGAAGGAACCGCTGACGATGATTTTGCTTCCTGGATGTGCGAACAGCAACCCAAAGATGGTACTATCAATTTCTTGATAGATGATTCGTCCTTTAAGAAAATTGAATTTAAAAATGGATTCCTGGTGAAGATGCACGAAAGTTTTCATGCCGAAGCTGTCCCAAAACACGATCGCTTTGACCGTCTTACCGAATTCGGCGATATTACCGAAAACTACATGTATGACCAGATAATCGACTACCAGCGGCGCTCACAGCTGGGTTATCTGATGCAATGCTCCATTTCGGCCGAAAAAGTTTCCATTGACGGAGTAGATCACGATAATCAATGGTAAAACCAGTTTGCATATTATGGCACAGCAGGTAAGAACGAAATTTGAACTGGAAACAGGCAGGAAAATAGACCGTTTTAAAAACCTTATTATTTCCCAGGACCTGTTTAATCATCACCGTTTTGAATTAACGGTGCCGTTTAACGAACTCGAAAAAAAGGACGAAATTTTTTTCCGGAACGCACATAAAGATATGTCCGGTAAAGCCATCTCAATATCCTTCGAATCTAAATCTAAAAAAACGCCGTTTGATTTCCAGTTTAAGGGCATTATAACAGAAATCATACTTTCCAATTTATCAGATTTCTCGAACGTCTTTATTATAAAAGGCTTCAGTTCCACAATGCTGCTTGAAGACTATTCGCTCAGAAGAACATTCATAAAGAAATCCGTACAACAGATTTTTGACACAGTATTAAATGACTATCCCGGAAACGTGATCAGGAAAAAACTGAACCCGAGGAATAAAAATACTATTCCCTATGTGGTGCAATATGACGAAACAAATTTTGAATTTTTAAGCCGGTTGTCAGCAGAGTATGGGGAATGGCTGTATTACGACGGCCAGGAAATCATATTAGGCGCGACCCAAAACAATAAGGAAGTGGACTTTATCATAGATGGTAATCAATCATTTGATCTATCCATCAGCCTGATGCCTGCCAGATTTGCAATGACCGCATATGATTACACAAAAGACCGGTCCTACAATGGCAAATCGGCCGGGCAGGCCGTAGAAGGACTGGGGCCATTCAGCAAATTCGCGCTGGATGAATCTGAGAATTTATTCAGCCAGGAAGCACTGATGACCGCTGATAAACCGGTTTTTGATCAAAGCGAGCTGGACGACCTGGTTAAATTCAGACGCAGTTGTATAGCCAGCAACATGATTGTGTTCCACGGCAGAGGTGGAAATGCGAACCTGATGGTGGGGACCATTATCAACGTGAGTGCAACCCGTGCAGAAAAAGGTAAACGAAGCAGTCAGGAGTCGATTGGGAAATACAGGATAACTGAAATCACACATTCAATAGATGTGAATGGCAATTATGCTAATGTCTTTAAGGCTGTACCTGAAACCGCGCAGTTCCCGCCCGTCAATCCCGGGGTAAAACATCCGGCGGGGCAACCTGAACTGGCGACTGTAACTGACAATAATGATCCGGATAAACTGAGCCGGGTAAAGGTGGCATACAACTGGCCCGGGGCTGACCATTATTCAGACTGGATTCGTGTCGGCAGTTTTTATACCGGTGGAGACGACCGAAAAGGCATGCAATTCATTCCTGAAAAAGAAGCCCAGGTGATGATCGGTTATGAATTGGGCAAACCCGAACTTCCGTTTATTATTACGAGCCTGTATCCTAAAAAAGATGGCATGCGTTCAAGGAAGGGGAACAATGACGAAAAAATATTTTATACGAAAGCAGGGAATCTCATAGCGCTGACAGATAAACAGGGCGGTAACAAAATACAGATAACCAACGTGAACAATACGGGTACCGCAATAGTAATTGAATTTCAGGACAGCGGCGCAATTACGTTGAAGACAGACGGAAATGTGAATATTGAGGCGCAGGAAAATATTTCTATCAAAGCAAAACAGAAACTGTTGCTGGAGGCTGGGGAAATAGAAATCAAAGCCGGCAAAAAAATCAGC
>JANPGT010001011.1:0-1631 GCA_031424135.1 Chitinophagaceae bacterium | reverse complement strand
CTTGCTGGAACCCACCCGGATAAATTCGCCGCTCTCCAGCACACGTAATAAACGCGCCTGGGTACCCAGAGGCATCTCCCCAATTTCATCCAGGAAAATAGTACCGCCGTTCACCGTTTCAAAATAACCCTTGCGGCTGTCTACTGCACCGGTAAAAGATCCTTTTTCATGACCAAACAATTCTGAGTCGATGGTGCCTTCCGGTATGGCGCCGCAGTTAACGGCAATAAAAGGATTGTGTTTCCTGGCAGACAGCGCATGAATGATCAGCGAAAAGGATTCCTTACCCACACCGCTTTCTCCATTGATGAGTACACTTAAATCTGTATTGGCTACCTGCGCTGCCACATTCAGTGCGTAATTCAGCGCCGGTGCATTTCCTATAATACCAAACCTGTTTTTTAATGCTTGCAAATCCATAGTACTGTTCTTTAAACTACTTCCATTTTTAAATGATTGCTGATTTTGAGATATCGGGATTTTGGGATTGCCTTGTTTCAGGAGAGTATCAAGGAAGATAAATCCCAAAATCAATAAATCCCGCAATCAGCAATTTTTACTTTATGATATTGCCCAGCAGCGTTCCCGCTGTACATTCATTCACCTGCACTTTAACATAATCACCGGGAGCTAAGCTGTACGCCTCTTTGGGAAAAACCAGTACTTTATTATGATCCGTCCGGCCTGCCCAATGCAGATCGCTTTTCCTGGAATCGCCTTCTATCAGCACGGTGTAGGTTTTGCCCACATCGCGCTGCATGCTTTGCAGTGAGTGGATGCGGTGCAGATCAATAATTTCCTGTAACCTTCTTTTTTTGGTAGCTTCCGGTATATCATCCGTATAACGGCGGGCTGCCAGCGTACCCGGCCTTTCGCTGTAATAATACATATAGGCCAGGTCGTATTTACAGTATTCCATCAGGCTCAGCGTGTCCTGCTGGTCTTCTTCAGTCTCTGTACAAAAACCGGCAATGATATCGGTAGACAAACCGCAATCGGGCAGGATTTCCTTGATGCGGTTTACCCTGGCAATATACCATTCGCGGGTGTAGGTACGGTTCATCAGCTGCAGTACACGGGTGCTGCCACTCTGCACCGGCAGGTGAATATAATTGCAGATGTTTTCGTATTTGGCCATGGTAAACAATACCTCGTCTGTAATGTCTTTGGGGTGAGAGGTACTGAAGCGTACCCGCAGCAGGGGAGACACCTGCGCTACCTTCTCCAGCAGCATGGCAAAGGTGACGGGCTGGTCCGCGGCATCCATCCAGTAGTAACTGTCTACGTTTTGTCCCAGCAGGGTTACTTCCCTGTAACCCCGGCTGAATAAATCTTCACATTCGGCCACAATAGAATGAAGGTCGCGGCTTCTTTCTCTGCCCCGGGTAAAAGGCACCACGCAAAAAGCGCACATATTATTGCAACCCCGCATGATACTTACAAAAGCCGTAATACCATTGCTGTTTAAACGAACAGGGGCAATATCTGCATAGGTTTCATCGCGGCTCAGCAATACATTCACCGCTTTTTGTCCGCCTTCTGCCTCTTCTACCAGGGCGGGCAGGGTTCTGTAGGCATCGGGCCCCACCACCATATCTACCAGCTTTTCTTCTTCAATGAATTTTGATTTC
>JANPGT010001010.1:0-8720 GCA_031424135.1 Chitinophagaceae bacterium | reverse complement strand
CCTGTCGTCAATCGGCGAAGCTGGCGGCATACCTGTCGCGGTACACCGGCGCATTCAGGTATAACCTTGCCAGTAAACCCCAAACACCTGCTTTGGTAAGCCTTCCGGGGCCGGTAGTATTGTCCAGTATGGGCTCTACGGCCAGCAGTTCACTTTTAATGTATTCAACGGCTTCAGTGCCGCGGATGATTTTTGAAAATGCATTCGGATCTTCTTTTACAAAAGTAATCCCGAAAAGATCAAGACACATCAGATTGTAGAATGCCCGCATGCCTCTCGCTTCGGCAATATACAGAGGCGCACTTGCATCCTTATTATCTTTAAGAGATGCTATAGCGGTTACAGAACGGGATATCTCCTGTGTTATCAGTGTCCATGTGTCCCTCACATTTACGTCTGTTGAGGTAGTTTCATGCTTGTGCATGGATAAATAAATACCGTTATCACCCCAATCGGTGCCGCCCCTGTAGGGCAGGATGGCTTCATCTGTAGAAATTTCCTGCAGCGTAAAATACGTGGTGTGACGATAGATATCCGGGAGACGGGCATAAACCGGGGCAATCAAACCATCCGCTATTTGTTTATCTGTCAGGTTGGTAGTTGTTAGTATTTCGTCCTGTACCTTTTCACCCAGTTTGGTACAACTGCTGGCCCCTGCAACAAGCAGCAACAGCAAGGAGGATTTATAAAATATATTTTTCATGACTGTTATTTTTAAAATGATACGTTTAATCCAAAAATAAATGACCTGGCTTTGGGATAGTTGAGGTAATCAATACCGTAAGACAGTGCGTTGTCAATTGGCCTGTCTGAGTTCACCTCCGGGTCGTAACCATTGTACTTGGTAATAACGAACAGGTTTTGAGCGGTTACAGATAAGCGCAGGGCTGTAATCCAGCGGCCCACACCCAGTTTGGTGGGATTGAAACTATAACCCATTGCCACGTTGTTTAAGCGGAAGTAAGCGCCGCTCTTTAAATAGCGGGTGCTTACAGGGGCTGAATTGCTTACCGATTCATTTGAATAGGCAACTGCTTCAGGGGTTACGTTAACGCCTTTTGATATTTTCAGCTTATAAAAATAGGCGTTAGCAGTATTGTCATAAATTTTATTACCGGACACGCCGTTGAAATTCACTACCAGGTCAAAACCTTTGTAGCCCAGGCTGCCATTAATACTGTACAGCTTAGTGGGCAATGCTGAACCAGCGGTTATCCTGTCTTTATCGGTCACTATACCATCTTTATCTGTATCCCTGAAAGTGCTGATACCATTGGCATCAAAGCCTGTCCATTCTTTCAAATAAAATGTACCGATTGGCTGGTTATTGATATAACCATTCACCGTAGCTGAGGTAAGACCCGAGCCGGAAGCTGAACCCGAAGGAATAATTGTAAGAGGCGAGTTAGTCACTTTATTGCTGATGAATGTGAGGTTACCACCTATTGAATAACGAAATACTTTGTCTTTATTACTCCGGTATTCCAAATCAATTTCAAGTCCTTTGTTATTAACATTCATATCCTTGATATTCGACCAAAATTTGTCTGTAGGCTGAATGGGATCCGCCGTAGGTATAAACAGCAGGATATTATTGGTGTTTTTATTAAATACGTCAATTGACCCATTTAACCGGCCATTTAGTAAACCGAAGTCGAGCCCTACGTTGGTTTGGGTGCTCACTTCCCATTGTAAATCCGGGTTAGCCAGCCTGGTATAAATAAGGCCTGCCGGATAAGCGCCAGTGCCAGAAAGCGGATAGCTATTGGTGGCAGAAACAGCAGATGAATAACTGGCTTGTGTAATTTTATTAGGAATTTCCTGGTTACCCGTCTGTCCCCAGCCAGCCCTTAATTTAAGATTACTGAACATAGAGTTCTTCATAAACGCTTCCTCCGTTATCTTCCATCCAAGGGAGAAGGAAGGGAAATAACCATATTTATTGTTTCCGCCAAACCTGGTTGAACCATCCGCCCTAAAGTTGGCAGTTGCCAGGTATTTATTTTTGTATTGGTAATTTATCCTGCCAAAAAATGACTGCAACTCATTGGTCTGTGCATAACCACCGGGGGCATTATTTACTAATGTTAGTTCCTGGCCATAACTTGGATTGTACTGTGGTTCCACCGGACCGATTGGAAATTTGTTGACGCTGTAATTGCGTCCCTGCAGAAATGTTTTCTGGTAAGAATAGCCCGCCAGCGCATTAATATTATGGTCGCCAAAGATATGCGCATAAGTTAGGTAATTTTCTAACAGCATATTGCGGTTAGTGGTATAATAGGTCTCCAGGCGGCCATCACGCTGCGGAATCAAACTGGGCAAAGCCTGTACATCCCTGGTACCGGTTGAATTATCAATACCAAAATTAAACTTGTAGTTCAAATCCTTTGTCAGCTTCAACGTGCTGGTAATATTACCAAGTACCCGGTTAATTTTAGTAATCTCTTTATCTAATATAAATGATTGAAGAGGGTTGTTTATGGCCTGGTATTGCGCCGGGTTACCGTTCGCATCGCGGGCCGCATAAGTAGGATTATTGGACAATGCATCGCCAATTACACCCTGTATAGGAGGCCGCAGCGCGTAAGTGCTGGTAGCCGTAATGTTGGCTTCCACTGTAAGCCTGTCCTCCAAAAATCGCTGTGTTACATTGAAACGCCCTGTATAACGGTTAAAATCATTGAATTTAATAATACCCTGCTGTTTCTGCATGCCAAAAGATGCATAATAAGTAAGTTTATTGGCACCACCGCTTAAAGTGATATTGTGATTTTGTGTAATGGCTTTCCGCGTAATTTCTTTCTGCCAGTCGGTGCTGGCACCCTTATCATCCAAAACACCACCAGCGGCCACTACCTGTTTTTTATATTCTTCAGTAGAAAAAACAGGTATTTTCCTGGCAAGACTGGATACACCCAGGCTGCCTGAGTAAGTCATAACGCTTGTACCAGCTTTTCCTCTTTTGGTAGTAATTAAAATAACACCGTTTGCACCCCTGGTACCATAGATGGCACTGGCAGAAGCATCTTTAAGTACATCTATTGATTCAATATCCTGTGGATTAATGAAGTTAAGCGGGTTGCCGCCACCGGTACTTGAATTGTCAAGTGCTACCCCATCTACTACAAACAGCGGCGTATTGCCTGTTCTTACACCACCCGGTCCACGGATGGTAATGGCCTGTGCACCACCGGGTTCTCCACTGGCAGATGTTACATTTACCCCGGCTACCTTACCCTGCAGCAATTGCTCGGGAGAGTTGATAATACCGCGGTTAAATGCCTCCGCTTTTATGGATTTTACAGAACCCGTAACATCTTTCTTGTTCTGGGTACCGTAACCTACTACCACTACCTGCTGCAGATCTGAAGCGGCGGCCTGTAGTTTAATGGCAATAGCAGACTGGCCGCCTACCGCAACCTGTTGTTCTGTATACCCGATAAAACTGATAACCAGGATTGATTTTTCATTTACTACTGAAATGGAAAAATTTCCATCAGCGTCTGAGGTAGTCGTTCGTTTTGTATTTTTTACGGCAATTGTTGCGCCCGCCAGGGGGCCGCCTGAAGTGGCATCGGTAATACGGCCTGTAACCGTCTGGTCGGGGGGATTCACAAAATGCTTTCCGGGAATATTCTTCCCGGCAGCCGTCAGGCTGCAAAGGGCAAATAATAGCCCCATCAGCAGCCCGATCTTTGTTTGGGTGATTCTTTTCATTGTAGTTAGTAGTTGGTTAAAAAGATGTTTTTCTGAATTAGATGGCAAAATAAAGGTGCAGCGTCCATTAAACGACGCGTTAAACATAGATAATATTTTGGTTACATAAGCGTAATACAAAATTAATTTCCATGTAAACGTTTTCATTCCAGGCTGCTGATTGCCTTTGCTTCTGCCACTTCATTGTGAATGGATAAAATGTACGGCTTAAAAACCACAAAATACCTTTTCAATGTTTGCACAATTGCAGGCACAACATTACATGAGCGGCAGTAAAAGACCTTCTTAAGGCAAAGCCATTTTACTGCATATCACAAAAAATGCATGGTGTAAGCAGCCGTGCTGATACAGACAACCTTTTATAGCAGTAAGCTGCCGGGCAAATTAATTATTGCCGGCAAATGCAGGGGCAGCGCGTAGCAGCAGGGCATCCGCTATCATTACCGGCACCCGTAACCACCCGGTATTGGGCGTTTATGATAGCCCGTTGCAGTTGGAATACGCCTGGCAAAACACTTTCCCATCCGTTATAAAGTTGCTCGTCAACCAACCTGTCAGCAAATTATTTCCCGCAAGTATCTGCTCAAAAAAACAATGAGCAATATTATTCCCAATTTATATTACAAAGGGTGATACTGGACGCAGTTACACAGTAAAACTACCCGGGCATGCTGTTTGGTTGCATAAATAGCTGGAACAGCAAATGCAGCAGGTCGCGGCGGCCTGTATCCATTGCAATGGTTGTTTCGCTGTAAACACATTCCCTATCATCAATCTAAAAAAAACAAACATGGCAACTACCACAAAAGCTGCTGCAGCAGCAAAAAAAATCCCGGCAAAAAAAGACGCCGCCAAAGGACTTTCAGATCTTTTTGAAGACGGCCTCAAGGATTTGTACTGGGCTGAAAAAGCATTGACGAAAGCATTGCCAAAAATGCATAAAAATGCAACCGCCCCCAATTTAAAGAAAGCTATTGCAGACCACCTGCAGCAGACAGAAAACCACGTAAAACGCCTGGAAGATTGCTTTACTGCATTGGGCAAAAAAGCCCAGGCAAAAAAATGCGATGCCATGGCTGGCTTGCTGGAAGAGGGCAAAGGAATTATGGAAGAAACGGAAACAGGCGCAGTGCGTGATGCCGGCATTATACTGGCATCTCAGAAAGTGGAACATTATGAAATTGCCAGCTATGGTACACTGGCGGCATTTGCAAAAGTGCTGGATGAGAAAGCCTGTCTGAAAAACCTGCTGGCTACCCTGGGCGAGGAGAAAAAATGTGATGAATTACTGACCAGTATTGCAGACACAGCGCTGAACACTATGGCAATGAATTAACCAGCCCACTGTTCTGAAGAATCACTTTTTTATTTCATCCGATAATTGGTAAAGCTGGCTTGCAGGAGCCGGCTTTTTCCTGTTTAAAATATTTTTATGGCAAAAGCATCAAAACCCCGCAACAGCAACAACGAAAAAGTGCAGCAATTGCAGCAACACAGCGTTGATAACAATGACACTTATATCAGTACCAACCAGGGACTGAAGATAAACGACAATCAAAATTCGCTGAAGGATGGAGAAAGAGGGGCTACCCTTCTGGAGGATTTTATACTGCGCGAAAAAATAACCCATTTTGATCACGAGCGTATACCGGAAAGAATTGTACACGCCAGGGGATCCGCAGCACATGGGGTATTTAAGCTGACAAAAGACATGTCTAAATACACCAAAGCAAAATTTCTCACAGACACGTCCATTGAAACACCTGTATTTGCAAGGTTTTCTACGGTAGCAGGCGGTGCAGGCTCTACAGATATGGCCAGGGATGTGCGGGGGTTTGCCGTAAAATTTTATACCAATGAAGGTAATTATGATTTAGTAGGCAATAATATCCCGGTATTTTTTATACAGGATGCGATGAAATTCCCCGACCTGGTGCATGCCGTGAAGCCTGAGCCGGACAATGGCATCCCCCAGGCCGCATCTGCACACGACACTTTCTGGGATTTTATTTCACTGATGCCGGAATCGCTGCACATGATAATGTGGGCCATGAGTGACAGGGCCATTCCACGAAGCCTGCGTATGATGGAAGGCTTTGGTGTGCACACCTTTAAACTGATTAATGAAAAAGGTAAAGCATGCTTTGTAAAATTTCATTGGAAACCCGTGTTGGGCATTCATTCCGTGTGTTGGGATGAGGCTACTAAAATATCGGGCAAGGATTCCGACTTTCACCGCAGGGATTTATGGAACAGCATTGCCAACGGCGCTTTTCCATCATGGGATCTTGGCCTGCAGATTGTTCCGGAAGAAAACGAATTCAAATTTGAATTTGATTTACTTGATCCCACAAAATTAATTCCAGAGGAATTGGTGCCTGTAGAAATTGTGGGCCGCATGACCCTTAACAGGAACCCCGATAATTTTTTTGCAGAAACTGAGCAGGTAGCTTTTCACCCCGGCCACCTGGTTCCCGGCATAGATTTCAGCAATGACCCGCTGCTGCAGGGCAGGTTGTTTTCTTATACCGATACACAGTTGTCGAGACTGGGCTCTCCCAATTTTCACGAGATTCCGATCAACCGTCCATTAAACGGTGTACACAATCACCAGCGCGACGGACATATGCGGCAAACCATTGCCAAAGGGAAAGTAAGCTACGACCCCAATACGCTGGCCAGTGGCTGCCCCTACCAGGCCATGATGAAAGAAGGCGGCTTTACTTCGCACAACCAGCGGGTTGACGGTCAAAAAATCAGGGCCCGCAGTCAAAGCTTTGTAGATCATTACTCGCAGGCCAGCCTGTTTTTTAATTCGCAGTCGGAGCCAGAGAAAAAGCATATCATCAACGCACTGGTTTTTGAACTGGCCAAAGTGCAAACGCCCGCCATACGCGAAAGGATGATAGGAATGCTGGCCTTCGTGAATACCGACCTGGCAAACAAAGTGGGCGGGAAATTCGGCATCAAACCAGTAAAACCGAAACAGCCCAACCAGAGTATTCCTGCAGATGCTGATGCAAAAAGCCTGCAGAGCGATGAGCATGAAATGAAGCTGAAGAAATCTGCGGCATTAAGCATGGTGGGCACCGTTAAAAACAGCATCAGCACAAGGCAGATTGCTTTCCTGCTGGCCAATGGCGTAAACGCAGCGGCAGTAAACAAAATGAAGGCGGCGCTGGAAAAACAGGGCGCAGTAGTTCATTTTATTGCAGACAGCATGGCCCCGGTAAAAGCAGATGATAACAGCCTGATCACTCCTGATCATTTTTTACTAAGTACCGCCAGTGTGGTATTTGATGCAGTATATGTAGCGGCGGGAAAAAAATCAGCGGCTGTTCTTGCTGCTGAGCCGGCAGCAGTGTTGTTTATCAACGAAGCTTATAAGCATTGCAAAGCCGTTGCATTTGGCAAAGAAACAACGGCTTTGTTTGATCTCAGCAGCATCAAAGGAAAAACCCATGAAGACCCTGCTGTTATTCATGAATCGGGCAATAATTTTGCTTCACTGTTCATTGATGCCATTGCAAAGCACCGTGTGTGGGAACTGGAAGATGCCAGGAACAACCCGGCATAAAAACAGTTTCGGTAATAGCCGCATCAAACTATAAAAGATAAACCCCGCTCAAATTAAAGCGGGGTTCATCTTTTATAATAAATACGCTGCAGGCATCAGGAGCTGTCTCGAAATAAAAATCTTGCTGCTCCGTGTAGCCGTTGGTGAAAATGCCATCTCCGTCCGGAAGATGTACGCAGTCCCCGTCCAAAAGGAAACAGGGCGACGACCAACCTCCTTCGTAAAAAGTAAAAAAGCCCAGAAGGGATGACGATCATTTCTTGGCGGAAGTAAAAATCCCCAAAGAAGATGACGATCATTTCTTGGCGGAAGTAATAATCCCCAGAAGGGATGACGATCATTTCTTGGCGGAAGTAAAAATCCCCAGAGAAGATGACGATCATTTCTTGGCGGAAGTAATAATCCCCAGAAGGGATGACGATCATTTCTTGGCGGAAACTACCCAAACAAAATGACAAATGTCTAGAAATGAAGACTTTAGTTTTTCCGCCGCTGATGAAGACTGCATTTAGACGGCTTCCGAACAGTAATGCTGAAAACGCCAACGTCCACAAGCTACCGTAGCCCGGTTTCTTCAACATCCACTTTCTTATGCGCTGCTGGAATGTAGGGCATCATTTTCTTTCCCATGGTCGGTGTCACCGACCGGAATCAGGACTGCTGGTCGGTGAGGACACCGACCAGGGGAAAGAGTATCATTCATTATACCTGTTGCTATATCATGCACAGCAACCACGGTGGCCCGCAACTGTGTTGAGCATGTCACCGCTATCTGTGTACCCGCGGCCCGGTGTCTTCACCATAGCCGTCAACTTAAGGATTTTTCCTTTGACGCTTTACTGAAAGCTATGGTTTTAACCCAGGCCTTCAGGCCTGGGAAGGGAGGCTTCATTATTTAAATGGGCTTTAGCCCAATGCCTGGCAACGTTATTAGCCAAACAACAGTGTTGTCCATACCAATGTCTCATTGGGCTAAAGCCCATGAATTATAGCGCATTGTCGGTCCCACGGCTAAAGCCGTGGGTTATGTAAAACCAGTCACCCGTCCTCTGTTTACAGCGACTTTCATTACACAAATGCCTGCCTGTAATATGAACAGGTAACCCGTATAGTAGTATCCTTAAGTTGACGGCTATGGTGTCTTCACCGGTCACTGGGCAAGGATTGCCGGTACCAATCGCTGCTCAAAGCGAAAATGTACAAGGGAGTGACACAACGGAAGCTTAACAGGGATTCTTCCGCTGGCAAAAAAAATCCTGCCTTAAGAAAGACAGGATTGAGGTATTGAAAAAATTAAGTTTAATAATTACTTGTTGGTGATACGTCGGTAAACTCAGTATGCCAACAAGGGCGGGGCGTCCATGTAGTAGTTGTTTATGCCACGGCCTGGTTTACCAGTTCAGCGGCTTCGCTGAGTACAATG
>JANPGT010001009.1:0-1813 GCA_031424135.1 Chitinophagaceae bacterium | reverse complement strand
GCTACTCTTTCATTGGTCTGCCAGTCGGGCGAATGCACCATGTCTTTTACCCTGGTATGATGAAACCCGCCATAGGGGAACCCGTTCATGGTAAAAACATAGGCATCGTTTGCTGTCAGCCATTGTTTAAAAGCCTGCAGGTTTTCTTTTTTGATGAGTTCAAGACTGGCCAGGTGCGAAAGCCGCAGGCCAATACCCATGGGTTGATCGGGCGACACCGATTGTTTTATCTCCGGGAAGTTTTTTTGCAGGGCCGCAAAATGATCGGGCCAGGTTTCGCCGGCGTGAATATTGGTGCAGTAGGTGAGGTGTCCGGAACTTAGTTTCATATCAGTATTTTGATTTTACTTTTTTGCTTCGCCAAAAAAGTAACAAAAAAGGCGACCCGAAAACGAAAACAGCCCGTTTTCGGGGAGGTTCACTGATTAGGCTTTTGTACTACTGTGGTGAAGAACATTTGTTCTTTGGTCAGCACATTAGATTTGGCAGGTAGACTAAATATAACGACTGGTTGATTTTTTGTATTTGTATACCAACAGATTTATTAATAATTGGTCAATATTTTCCCTGCTTCCTGCAGCAAAGCCGTATCCATTTCATGCACCTCAACGCCTTTACCAATGCCTTCCAGCAGCATAATGGTTAAACGTCCGCCCAGGTGTTCCCTGAATTCCTGCAGGCCCAGTAAAATGGGACTGTCGTCTTTGCTCACTTCCATTAAAGGATGCGTAAGATCGAACCCCAGTTTTTTCAATACCTGCAGGATACGCTCAGTTTCAGCAGCAGATAAACGGCCCGATAGCTGAGAATACACGGTATCCATTGCAATGCCCATGGCCACTGCTTCACCATGCAGTATTTCAAAATTACTGAGCTGTTCCAGTTTATGTGCACTCCAGTGACCAAAATCAAGTGGGCGCGAGGAACCGCTTTCAAACGGGTCTTTACCGGCAATATGTGCAAGGTGCAGTTCCGCGCAGCGATGAATCAAATATTTCATCACGCCCAGGTCACGTGCTGCCAGCGCGGCGGCATTGACTTCCAGCCATATAAAAAATGGGGCGTCTTTAATGAGTGCTACTTTCACTGCTTCGGAAATGCCGGAGCGCCAGTCGCGGTCAGACAAAGTGAGTAAGAACTGGTCATCATTAAAAACAGCAAACGGCGGCGCAAACGTGCCCAGGAAATTCTTTTTGCCGTAATAATTAATGCCGTTTTTTACGCCTACGCCGGAATCATTTTGCGATAAAACGGTGCTGGGTATACGAATATGTTTGATGCCCCTGTGCGAAACAGCAGCTGCATAACCTACCAGGTCAAGGATGGAGCCGCCCCCAATGGCCGCAATATAGGAATGCCGGTCGATGCCGTAAGTGTTCACGGCGTCTACTACCTGGTTGAAATAGGCTTCGCTGTTTTTAGCGGCTTCTCCACCGGGCAATACCAGTATTTCACTTACCAAATTCACTGTGTGGTGTACACTGAAATATTGTGCTATCTGCTTCAATAAACCCGGATGTGTTTTTGCAACGCCATCGTCTACTACAAAAAATATTTTCTTAGCGGAGCCAGGGATGCCCGCGTTTACCAGGCAATCATTCAGCAGCGGATTGGAGGCAGCGAAAAGTGCGGACGTAAAATAAACCCTGTATGCAAATGGTACGGTAAAAGATTGTTGTAAATATTCCATAAAAATAAACAGCCCCGCGGGGACAATTACACCTGCAGCAAGCTTACTGCCGGATAAAGATAAAGACAACTCAGGTGACAGCAAAACGTTTGCCCAGCCAGAGAGAAACAGGCAATAAACAGG
>JANPGT010001008.1:0-3625 GCA_031424135.1 Chitinophagaceae bacterium | reverse complement strand
CCTGCATGGTAAGCATGAATACGTAAGTGTCCAGGATATGCAGAAGAGTATGGAGACACTGGTGCATTTGGTAATGCTGTGGGAAGAAACCTCACCCTCGGTCCCTCTCCACGGGGTGTAAAGGGAGGCCGGGCATTGGTTGATGAAGCAACTATCACTATCACGCAGGCAGAAGTTAAACTTGTTATGGCAACTCCACAATTTTCAAATTCTTCCACCTTACTTTTATGCCGCCGCCATCGTGTATCTGCAACGCAATAAAGCCAACACCCGCGCCAATTTTTTCATCTTTTATGTAAATCATCTGGTGGCCATTTAACCAGGTGGTGGTTTCGTCGCCCACTACTTTTATTTTCATGGTATTCCATTCGCCCTGTTTCAGCCACTGCTCATCTTCTGCCTTGGGTTGTATCAGCCAGCCGCGTCCGTAGGACTCATACACGCCGCCGCTGTGAGAATTGAGCGGGGCCACTTCTACCTGCCATCCGCTGATTTTTACGCCGTCAATAGAGGAACGGAAAAATACACCACTGTTGCCATTGGCCTCCTGCTTAAACTGCAGGGTGAGTATAAAATTCTTGTAATTCTTTTTCGTGGAGAGATAGCCGTATTGTTTGTCAGGACCGCTTTCGCACACCAGCTCCTTTCCGTCTACATACCATTTTTCTGTGCCGTTGATGGTCCACCCGGTTAAGTCTTTGCCATTGAAAATTGAAACAGCTTTTTGCGAAAGGGAAGTAAGACTGATAACGGATAAAAGAAGAATGAAACAGATTTTTTGCATATGATACGATTGTTTTAGTCAGCGATAAATAGAATGGCTCAGAAATTTGAAGTTAACCATAAAAGATTTCCCTGCGGTATTTTTCAGCAGCTTATTTTTTGATGTGCTGCCTGCTTCTTTGTTTAAAGTAATTTAAAACCGGCTATGACAAACCCGCGGTCTCAAAATCACCTATCAGGTATTTATCGCAGCTTTTAGCGGGGCCTTCCATATACGCATGTACCAATACACCGGAAAGCCAATCATGCCCGCAAAAATAAATACCAGTATCCATACAATGCGTTCGCTGCCGTCTATTGCAGGGCTATTAACTGCATGAATAATAAAGTAAATCAGTGTAGCAAGTTTGGTAATCACCATCAGCAGCATAAAAGCAATGATGCTTCCGATATGCTCCAGCATCATTTCCGGAAATAGATCGGGGTTATGGCTATTCCTGATAATGCTGATAAAAAAGCCGAAGAAGACAATAAAATAAATAGCCAAAAACAGCATGGGCAATAATGAAAACAGCCCCAGCAGCAGTTTCTTTGATGTTGACATATTGGATATTTTCAGAAAGATAAAGAAAAAATCAGGTAAAATACAGGCGCGACGGGCTTGCACCCATCGCTAAGAAGATGTCGCCCCTGACTACCGGACAGGCAGGCTTTCAGAGGCAGGCCTTCATCTGTTCGCCGATTCCTCTGATGCGTAAATACTTTTATGCAACTAAGCCCTGCAAGGGCGACATATGGATAGCCGGGGCGTAGCTCCGGGAAAGTTGGAAAGCAAGCTTCAAACAGGAAAGGGTTGAATACAGTCCTCAATCAATACGCGATGGCCATGGTGCTGCAGCCGGATTGTGCGACCCCGCATCTTGTGCAGGGCAGCCTGCAACGGTGCCGCCATGATAACCTATGCCGGTGTCGTAAAATCACCTAACTTCAGCCCACAATTTTATTCGCTATGCCAAGTTTTATTGCTAATTACTGGTGGCTGCTTTTGCTGGTTGTTTTTGTTTTCAGCGGGTTGGTCACCGTTAACCAGGGTTTTATCAATGTAATCACCATGTTTGGTAAATTCCGGCGCATACTAAGGCCCGGACTGAGTTTTAAAATTCCGCTTATTGAAGTTGTTGCCAAGCGCATCAGTATTCAGAACCGTTCAGTAGAACTGGAGTTCCAGGCGGTGACCGCAGACCAGGCCAATGTATATTTTAAAAGTATGCTGCTGTATGCGGTGCAGAATGCCGATGAAGAAACCATTAAACGGGTGGCTTTTAAATTCATCAGCGACCGCGATCTGATGCAGGCGCTTACCCGCACTATTGAGGGCAGCATCCGCGCCTTTGTAGCCACCAAAAGGCAGGCAGAGATACTTGGACTGCGCAAAGAAATTGTAGAGTTTGTAAAAGACCAGATAGATCATTCGCTGGAAGAATGGGGCTACCATTTGCTGGATTTACAGATAAATGATATTACGTTCGACCAGGCCATTATAGATAGTATGAGCAAGGTAGTGGCGAGCAGTAACCTGAAGGCCGCCGCAGAAAATGAAGGACAGGCCCTGCTGATTACCAAAACAAAATTTGCTGAAGCGGAAGGTAATGCCATAAAAATTGCTGCAGAAGCAGAGCGCCAGGCAGCACAACTGCGTGGCCAGGGTGTGGCTCTCTTCCGTGAAGAAGTGGCCAAGGGTATGAGCCAGGCAGCAGAACAGATGAAGCAGGCCAACCTGGATACCAATGTAATTCTATTCAGTATGTGGACCGAAGCCATCAAGAACTTTGCAGAAATTGGAAAAGGCAATGTCATCTTCCTGGATGGCAGCGCAGAAGGCATGGAGAAAACCATGAAGCAGATACAGGCCATGATGGTAAAGCAAAGCGGTACCATATAGAATGCACCTGCCCGAACGGCGTTCAGTCGGGCGGGGATTTTTATGATGTGAGGATGAAAGTATAATGTATTTTCTCTTTAATGCATTGATTACTGCATGACAGTACAGGTATTACTGCAATGAAAAAATATGCTGCATGGACTCATCTCAACCATAAAAATCATAACAATCCGCGTTCAATTTTCAGGCCGCAGGCCCCAAAACCTATACAAAATGTTAAGCTATCTGCCGGAAGCAGCGTTTACGAAAATAATCACACTATTTTCACCGTTCACACCCGGCGCGGCATATGAATTGTATTAGACGCTACATTTGTAAGTAAAAACACTAGACCCCATGAATTTATTTCTGCTCCAGATCAGAGATTCAGCCATTGCAAAGCACATCGCCGATTCGGTATATGCTGCCCAGTCGGGTGGTGGTGCCCCGGCGGCAAAAATGAATTTGTTTGACCTGTTGATAAAAGGTGGTGTTATTATGATACCACTGGCCCTCTTACTGGCCCTGGCTATTTTCTTTTTCTTTGAGCGCCTGATAGCCATAAACAAAGCCAGCAGAATAGACGCCAATTTCATGAATATGATCCGGGACAATATCCTCAGCGGTAATGTTACGGCAGCAAGGGCACTGGCCAAAAATACCGATAACCCGGTAGCGCGTATGATAGACAAGGGCCTGCAGCGTGTGGGTAAGCCCATTGATTATATTGAAAAAAGCATGGAAAGTGTGGGCAAACTGGAGATATATAAAATGGAGCGCAACCTGTCTGTTTTAACCCTGGTGTATGGTATTGCACCCATGTTTGGCTTTTTAGGAACTTTATTTGGAATGCTGCAGCTGTTTTTTGAAATCAATACTACGGGAGATTTTACGCCGGCTTCTATTGCGGGCGGTATTTATACCAAGATAGTTACTTCAGCCTCTGGTTTGATTATTGGTCTTTTGGCGTACGTGGGCTAT
>JANPGT010001007.1:0-2699 GCA_031424135.1 Chitinophagaceae bacterium | reverse complement strand
AAAGAAGAGGGCCGTCCTGCTGTGCATACAGGTGGGTGAACAACAGTGACAGGAAAAGCACGGAGCAGGTAATTTTAGTAAACATAGTTGCTGGGTTGTAGATAGCATTAAAGTTAAGGAAGTTTGGCAAGCAGGTGGCGGTTGTATGCTGCGGAGAAATAGTTTTGCAGCAAACGCCTGTGAAAGTTAATATAATGGCAATTTGGAGGCTTTCGCCGGTGTAACACAACGCAGGTAATTACTATTGACGAAATTAAATGCTGTGACCAAACCGTTTGCATGAAAAGCTCACTTTCTCTTATACTATCCCTGCTGATTTTATGCAACGGGTATGCGCAACCCTGGTTAAGGGGTAAAATTTTTAAGAAAGCCAGTTCGGAACTCATTGCAGGTGTTACTGTGCACAACCTGCACCGGAACGGCTACAATACATCCGATGCGGGCGGCAATTATAAAATTGTTGCCGTCAGGGGAGATACGATTGTTTTTTCTTCAGCTGGTTACCGTCCTGACACCATTACAGTTACCAATGCGATGATTGTAAATGAATATGATGTATACCTTGCGCTCAATATTATGGTATTAAAATCGGTAGAAGTAGATCCGCTGGATAAGTACCTGGAAGACTCCATCCGCAGGCATGAAGAGTATGCCTTTCTGCTGGAAAAAATACATCCTGTGAAACTAATGAATGAAAAACGCGCAGGTGATGCACCGGGACTCAATTTTAGTCCTATTGGTTATTTTTCCAAAGAGGAGAAGCAAAAAAGGCAATTAAAGCGGCGCCTGGAGGCGGAAGAAGAAAGAGACCGGCAGGCTTTTATAGATGCCAGGTTTTCTGTGACCAGGATTGGGCTGCTGACAAAATTAAACGGTGACTCATTGCAAATTTTCATGCAGCGGTACCGGCCTGATTTTAGTTTCTGCCGCTATACCAGCAGCCAGGAAATGCTCCTGTATATCAATGATAAGCTTATCCTTTTCCGGGGAACGCCCGGTAAAAAGCAGTCTGTTAAATAGTCTGTTGCAGGCTACGGCCCAATAGCATCAGCCAATTCCAAATAACATCAGTTCCCCTTTACCGGTTTCCAATTGTACCATCTTTTCAAAAGAAAGTCCTAAAGCACCCAACAGACGGATGCTGCGTGTATTGCCGGGCAGTGTAATTGCTGCAATGCGTTGAATACCCAGTTGCTCCCTGCTGTATTGTATTATTGCCGTTGCGGCTTCAAGCGCATATCCTTTGCCGGTATATTCCGGTAGCAGGGCAAAGCCGATGTCTTTGTCGGGCAACGTGGTTCTTTGCAGCAGGCCGCAGATGCCAACCGGCGTATTATTGTCTTTTAATGAAAGCAGGTAGAGCCCGTGGCCATATTTTGCATAACTGGCCATAGGGCCATTGATGAGATAATTTTCTGCATCTCCAATTGTCTTTATACCTCTGTCGCCGATAAATTCAAGCCAACCCGGGCTGTTGGTAAGCGTCAGTATAAAAGGTGCATGGCTAATATCGAGTGTTGTAATTATAAGACGATCCGTTTCGATGATGTTTATCGGCATGATTTTTAAAAAGGTGGGTTACTATTAAAATTAGTATTCTTCTATGATTAATAAAATAGATGCCGGCCGGCGGCCGTACTCATTTCCGGCACATGGGTGAACAATAAAAATGGCACGATTTTGTCAATTAAGTATGGTAATTATAAAACACCTAAATTCAACCACTTTATGAAACATTTATTGTCTTTTATTTTGATAGCCAGTGTGTTAACCGCCTGTAACAGCGGTGCTGACAAAGCTGCTGAAGCAGCCGCGGCAAAGCAGAAAACCATCGATTCGCTAAATACCGTGGTAGCCAGGCAGAAAACAATTGATTCAATGAAATTGGCCAATGAAAGAGCTGTGAAAAAAAATACCCAGGTTGAGGCGGCAGAAACCAACGGTAACCTCTCCACCACCAGTTCTCAGGCTGCCAAGAAAAAGGGCTGGAGCCATACCGCCAAGGGCGCTGTAGTGGGCGCGGGTACAGGTGCTGTAACAGGGGCTATTATCAACCATAACGACCGCGCAAAAGGTGCTGTGATAGGTGCGGTGATAGGTGCCGGTGTAGGTGCGGGAACAGGGTTGATTGTAGACAAAAGTGTAAAAAAGAAGAGAAAAGCAAGTACCAGCAATTAAACCATTTATTTGTAGCGAAGCAGGTTATTATATAACAATAAGCCCCGTGTGTTTTATTACACGGGGCTTTCTTATAAATTATCGGGTTTATCCAATCACTTTTATCAGCAGTACACCAATGCCGTAAATAAGTGTTGCCAGGAAGATGCCCTTTATGGTTTGATCTTTACGGGCATTTACAAAGACAGTAAACAGTACTGCATTGGCCACCAGGGAAATACTGCTGACAGCAGTAAGCAGGGTCTTGTATTGGCGCATATAGCCAAGAAACTCTGTAAAGCTTACATTGTGCGAATAAAACGCAGCGAAGTAATACACTACCATTCCAACAAGCGGACCCAGGAAGCCCAACACCAGTCCAAAGCGTATATTGTCTGTTTTTAGCATTATTGTAGCTTCCACTTTTTTTCCAATTTTGTTTTTAAAACGTAATTGGTCAAATCAAATTGTACGGGTACCACACTTATATAATTATTTTCCAGCGCCCATACATCGGTATCGCGTCCTTTGTCCATATTTTT
>JANPGT010001006.1:0-5086 GCA_031424135.1 Chitinophagaceae bacterium | reverse complement strand
ACTGGTTGGCAGCTGTAACCGGAAAAGGCGTAACCGACGATCCCGTGCGGCCAAGGTCCGGTAATACCTTCCAAACAATGCCCCTGCCATTAACGGCTTTTGTGAAATTGGCGGCTTCAATAGAAACATAACCATCAATTTCAATAAAAATATTAGCACCTGCGGGTGTATAACACTCAGCACCAAAAAGGCCGCCATCCAAAACAGTATATTCGGTGTCTACTACAGCAATCTCAGCAGCAGCATATTTAAGTGCCGGCATTTTCTGCACATTCGGCTGCTGCCAGTAAGTATAACCAATATGGGTCTGGCTCATCATGTGGTTCCATTTACCATTGGCAATGCTATGGTATTGCACAGTTATCAGCGAATCGTTTACATACAACTGCTTTGCTTTATCAGCCAATGTATTGGCGTACAGCGCATGGCCTGCTGCCGCAGCCTGGTGGTTCATGGCTACCGTAGTATACAGTTCCTGCAAATTGGCGCAGGCTTTTACCGGGTGCAGTACCAACTGAAAAAACGCATCCCTGTATATTGCGGGCAAAGCACTGTTTATTTTTTCGGCACTTGCCAGCAGTTTATTATAATCATCTGTCACCCTGGCGGCTTCTCCGTAATTTTCCAGGTTGTAGGTATTTTCATTCAGCAATTCCGGTTTACGGCGGCTATTGTACTTGGCGTATTTGGAGACGATATCCGCTATTTCAACGGCATATTCGTTTCCGAACTGTGCACCACACCATTTTTCTGTATAACTCTTTATATCAGCCGCATCAATCTTATCGGGGTTCCAGGCATAGTCCAGGAAAAACGAAATGGGAAATTCCATGGGCTTGATATCACCTACGTTTACAATCCAGATATCTTTTACCTTGTGTTCGTAGGCCAGGTGCATCTGCTCCCATACCCGGGGAATGGGGTTGGTGTTTACCCACTTGTAATTGCGTGGATCGCCTACATAGTCAAAATGATAATAAATGCCATAGCCGCCTTTGCGCGGGGCGGCGTTTACAGCGGGCAGTTTGCGGATATTGCCCCAGTTGTCATCGCACAGTAAAAGCGTTACATCGTCGGGCACGCGCATGCCTTTGTCGTAATAATCCTGCACTTCTTTGTACAGCGCCCAGAGCTGCGGCGTTTTTGCAGCAGGCTGATGGGTAACGTCCTCAATAATCTGGCGCTGGTCTTTTACAATACGTTCCAGCAAAGCCGTAGCGGTTTCGCGGCTCATGGGCTCATCGCCATCTCCACGCATGCCAATGCTTACTATCTTTTCATTGGTAGCCCGCTGCATGCCTGTTTTCCAGAAGTCTTTTAAACGCACTTCATTGCTGTCGTAATTCCATTTACCAACACCATATTTACGCCACTCTGCATGCGCACGCATCAGCGGTTCATGGTGCGAGGTGCCGATAACAATGCCATATTCATCAGCGGTTTTAATATTCAGCGAGTCATCGTCGTAAAAAGCATTGCCCCACATGGCAGGCCATATATAATTGCCTTTTAACCGCAGTATCAGTTCAAACACTTTCGCGTAAAACTTACTGTTAAAGCCACCAAATTTCTCCTTTGTCCACCCGCTTAAGGCAGGCGCTTCATCATTTATAAAGATTCCGCGGTATTTAACTTTGGGGGCATCCTGCAGCAGGAGCGTATTCTTAACATAGAGGTTTTTCTTTTTCACCACCGGCACATCGGCCCACCAGTACCAGGGCGACACTCCCGCCTGCCTGCTCAGTTCAAATATGCCGTAGGCAACACCTCTCCTGTCGCTACCGGTAATCAACAGCGCATTTTCAATGCCTTTAAATGGTTGCCGGAGGGTCTGTAGCTGGTAGGCTTCCCACTGACCTTTCAATTTGGCAGTATTTATTTTTTTTGCTTTTACCAATTGCTGAACTGCTGAAGACTGTTCAGGCGTGCCTATGATGATACAATTTTTCACAGGAGCGGCAAGCGTGTTTACGATGGCGGGCCTTTTACCCGTTACCATAAAAATATCTTCCTGTAACAAAGCAGCTGATTTTTTTACCAGCGCAGATTCATTATTATCCACATAAATGCCTGCAATGGCATTTTCATCAACAATACTGAAAACACCGGCTTCTTTTTTTTCAGTAATCACCTGCTGCCCGGCCGCTTGCAGCAGGAAGAACATTACCGGCAGTAAAGACAATACTAATTTTTTCATATCCTGAATAATTTACCCGCCTGGTTGTTCTACCAGGAGCAAGCCATCAAACCTGTTCCAAATATCCGTACTTTATACCATCAACGGCATAAATACGTCCACGACCAATAAAAAGAAGCAGCAGGTCGCCTGGGCCAACCCGCCGCTCTTACCAAAAACGACCGCTTTATGAGAACATTCTTCTAAGCACTTTATTCTTTATCAGTAACCTGTATTTTGCGGAAACTTCGGTCCTTCTACCACCCTGTCAATCTGCGATTGCGGAATCGGCCGCAGCACATGAAATGGTTTTATATATGGCGCAGCTTCCGGGTTCCAGGCAGCTACGCGTGTAAGCAGCGACTTTGTGCGTACCAAATCAATCCATCGCTGCATTTCTCCATAAAACTCGCGGGTGCGCTCATCCAGGATGAAGTCCAGCGTCACTTCAGCAGGGCTAATGGTCATGGCCGCTGCCGCTGCGGTATTGGCAGCAGCACTATTGGATTTCCGGAAAGCAGCCCTTTGCCTTACCACATTTATCATATTGGCAGCATTACTGAGATCACCCGCTTTAAATGCTGCTTCCGCCGCAATCAGGTATACATCAGAAAAGCGGTAGATAACTACAGGCCGTGTTGAAGGATCATTAAAATTGGCGCCCCTGCTGGGATCCATAAATTTCTTCACCGAAGGGAAATAGGAATTGGACCATAAACTGGGGGGAATAATAATTCCTTTGAAAGGCACCGCACCATTGAACTGCGGTGCTCCAGTAATTTCTGTATCGGGCAGCCATACAGCAGTATCCACACCGGGTACCATGGTATACCCTATGCCACGGCTGTTATTGGCCGCACCTGCCGTATTGCTGATAGCGGTGTTCGACATCCACACTTTCTGAAAAGTATTGTCATAACGGGCATCCACCGTTCTGTTTACAAAAGCCTGGTCAAGCAGGTATCTTTTACCGGTATTGGGGCCGGCAGTTTGTAAAACACTATTGGGCCTGGTGCGGATAAATGGACGGCCATTCGCCGCATCACGAATCATGGTGGAGCTGCCATTGTTAACAAGTACCCCGGAAGCATTTTTAAAGGAGTTAATACCGCTGTTGGAAGGATAGTTCCAGATAAAAAACCAGGGGGTAAGGTTCTGCGCGGCGCCGCCTGCAGCACCGCCACCCACGGTATACTGACCATACTTGGCATCAATACTGTGGTCGCTTACAAACATGGTCTCCTTGCCATAATCGTTGGCAGGTACAAACGCATCGCCATAATCGGCCCATAGATCAAGTCCGTAAGTAGCTTTATTGGTAACAATGCCGGAGGCCAGCGTATACGCCTGCTGAAAATCGGCCTGTGTATTGTTCAGCCATCCACGGGTTAAGTATACTTTCGCCAGCAGGAACAATGCCACTGGTTTGGTAGCAGCCTTGCCCAGGAATGGATCGGTAGGTGTATTGGGCAAATCTGCCGCAGCATCTGTAAGGTCTTTGATGATTTGCGCATATACATCGGCGGCAGGCTGACGGCTGTCTGCCTGCGAGGGAGCAGTAATAAAAGTTACGTGCAGCGGCACATCGCCGTAAAACTGCACCAGCTGGAAATACCAGAATGCACGCAAAAATTTTGCCTGCGCCAGGTATTGCTTGCGGGTAGCATCGGGTAAACTGATGGTCTGGCCATATTCCAGCACCCCGTTCAGCGTATTGATGTCTGTATAGGCCGTATTCCACCAGCCTTCTGCATCACTGCCGGTGAGGCCATTATACGTGTAGAATTTTATGCTGCTGGCGCTGGCCCCTGCCAGGTGTTCATCGGTACCTGCCAGCATCTGCGCACTGAATCCTTCTGTGCCCCAGGCACTTCTGATATCATTGTATACCCCTGCAATACCTCCCAAAACGCCTGCCGGGCTGTTAAAAAAGGAAGGTACAATACTGGATTGCGGATGCTCCTCCAGTAATTTTTTACAACCATTGCTGAGAAATGCTGCAGAGACCAGCATCGCCCAGGCTATTTTTTTATACAACTTCATACAACTTATTTTAATGGTTTAAAATTTCACATTCAGTCCAAAAATGAATTGACGCTGGCTGGGATTGTTTGCATTTACACTCACCTGGCGTGCAGGCACACCCACATCAGAACCCGCTGCGGATACGGATCCGCCATAGCCATTGCCTTCTGGATCAGGACCGAAACCATCTCTTACAAAGGGTGCATAGATGATAAACGGATTGGTGGTATTCACATACACCCTTACTGAAGTAATGCCTGATTTTTTAAGTACGGCAGAAGAAATCTCGTACCCTATATTGATGCTGCGGCATTTGATGAAAGAGCCGTCCTGGTAACCCAGCGTAGATCCGTACAATAACCTGTCGGTGCCTGCATCAGGCGCCGGAAAATTATTGGTAGGGTTGGAACGCGTCCAGTAATCTGTTTTTAACTGGTTTACCCTTCCCTGGTTAAAAAAGGGATAACCCTGTGCGCCACCATCAGCGGTGAGGTAGGGCACCAGGACTTTCATCCCCATTCTTGCAAACATTACTACAGAAAGATCAAATCCTTTATAGCTGAACCGGTTGGTGATGCCGCCTTCCCAGCTGGGTTGAAAATTGCCGATCACCTGGCGATCGTTGGCATCAATCTTACCATCTTTATTCAAATCCTCTACCCTGATCTGTCCCGGGTATTGAACAGGCGAAGTTTGCGCCGCCAGCAATCCCTTTGCAGAATCTGCGGTCTGCCAGATACCAATTTTCTTTACATCATAAATAACAGTCAGTGGCTGTCCCACAAACCATCCATTGCCTTTGTTCTCCAGTTCTGCGGGCGTAGTAAGCTGGGTAATTTTCTCCCTGTTGAAATAAAAATTCAGATCCGTACTCCACCTGAAACC
>JANPGT010001005.1:0-5662 GCA_031424135.1 Chitinophagaceae bacterium | reverse complement strand
GATTTCTCAGGTTTACGAACGTTGAAATCATGCAGCAGTTTACCTACGTAATTGAGAAAATAGATGAAGCACTTGATAAGTGTTCAGGAAATATCCCGAAATAGAAATTTGTGAGCGATGAAAGCCAGAGAAAAAGCAGTGAGATCGATCTAAGCTCCCCCTTCAGGGGGGCGGGGGGTGACGGCAGCATCCCGCGGGAAATTATATTCTTGATTTCTATTGCCATGCATTAAAACTGGCCATCGAAGCAGACGGCAATATTCACGAAGATGAATCAGTGAAAAAAATGGATTATGAAAGGCAATCAATGCTTGAAAAGGACGGGATTAGCTTTCTCAGGTTTACAAATTTTGAAATTATGCATCAGTTTGCTGATGTCATTAAAAAAATAGACAGCGCAATTGATATAATGCAGAAAAAATGCTTTAATAGAAATTTTAAAAATGAATGTTGAAGAAAAAAGCGGGGTGTTCGATGTAAGCCCTTCCTCCAGTGGGAAATGGGTGGCACCCGATTTAAATCCCTCTCCCCGGAACAGCGTGGTGCCAGAAAATAAGCGGGAAGATCGATCTAAGCCCCCCCTTCAGGGGGTCGGGGGGTATGCGATAGTTGATTGCAACAGTTTTTATTGTTCCGCAGAACGCGTCTTCCGGCCCGACCTGCAGAAAAAACCCGTGGTGGTACTCAGCAATAACGACGGCTGTATTATTTCGCGCAGCGATGAAGCCAAGGCTTTTGGCGTAGGCATGGCCGGTCCCTATTTCCAGGCCAGGCACCTGATTGAAAAACACGGTATTGAAGTATTCTCTTCCAACTACAATCTATACGGCGATATGAGCATGCGTGTAATGGACACCCTGCGCACTTTTTCGCCGTCGGTAGAAGTATATTCAGTAGACGAAGCGTTTTTAGATATCAGTCATATCGCCGCCAAAGACCTGGCGGACTACAGTCTTCACATAAGAGAAACAGTAGAAGAATGGACGGGCGTCTCTGTTTCTATTGGTGTAGCACCCACCAAAACACTCGCCAAAGCTGCCAACAACCTGGCAAAGAAAAATAAGAAAGCTACCAACTGCGTATACATTATTGCTACCGAAGAAGATCAAAGGCATGCACTGCAGCAAACCCGTGTAGGCGGTATCTGGGGTGTTGGCGGCGCCTATGCCAATAAACTGCTCAACCTGGGCATCATCAGCGCATGGGAACTGCGCAATATGAGTGAAGAATGGGGGCACCGCCACCTGGGCGGCGTAGTAGGCGCCCGCCTGATACGTGAACTGCGTGGCATACCCAGTATAGAAATGAAAAACCCGCTCGACAGTAAAAAAATGATTGCCACTACCCGTATGTTTGGCGAACCGGTGAATAATATCAGCGATATCAGGGAGGCCGTAGCCACCTATACTTCCCGTGCGGCCGAGAAATTGCGCCGCCAGCACAGTGCAGCCAACACCATCAGCGTTTTTATTGTTGCCAAAGAACAGGATCACAATATCGATTTTCACCATGGTCCCAATATCAGCACCTATGCCACACTGCCTGCCGCTACTTCCATCACCAACGAACTAATAAAGCCAGCCGTGCAGCTGGTAGATCAATTATTCGAAACAGGAACTTATTATAAAAAAGCCGGTGTTATGCTCAGCGGACTGGTACCAGATACGTCTGTTCAGGCCAATATGTTTGTTCCAGAAACAAAAAACAGCGGCAGAATGCTGATGGATATAATTGACAACGTAAACTTCAGCATGCGGGATGACGTATTGAAATTTGCCGCTTCAGGCACTACCCGCGACTGGAAAATGCGGCAGGAGCTGCGCAGTCCGAGGTACACCACAAGATGGGATGAATTGTTTGAGGTAAGCTGATGCGGTGGCGAAGCTCGCGCCAGATTAAGCCCTATCGCCTCCTGGGCGAGATCTGTGCGAACTGAACCAAAAGCAAACTAAAATACCCAGCACGACTCGCCATCATCTGCAAGCAAATTACGATGGCGATACATGAACCGCCGAGTCCCGCACCATGACCTCCCATATAAATGTATGTTGCGTTGCGGAGACATCGTCGGGGAAAAGATAGCCGTCAGTAAAACAATAAGTACGGCTTGCTTCCTCAAACAATCAACCCAAATATTACGTTAATCCTTTATATTTATTGATGCCAAAACAAACAAGCATGAGAAAACTATTTGTCCTGACAGGATTATTGATCTGTACACTACTAACCACCGCGCAGAAAACCACCGCCATTAAATGCGGCAAACTGCTGGATACAAAAACCGGGCAGGTGCTGACCAACCAGGTGATTGTTGTAAAAAATAATTTAATTGAAAGCATTTCACCCGCTGCAGGCTTCAAACAAAAAACAGACAGCGTTATTGATCTCTCCGGCTATTTTATTTTACCGGGCCTGATAGACTGCCATACACACGTGTTGCTGCAGGGCGATATCACCAGTGAAGACTATGATGTACAGTTGTTGAAAGAATCCATTCCGTACAGGACCTTAAGGGCCTCGCGCAGCGCAAAAATGGCGCTGGACTATGGCTTTACCAGTATCCGCGACCTGGAAACAGAAGGTGCTATGTATGCAGATGTGGATGTAAAGAAAGCCATCATCAACCAGGTAATTCCCGGTCCAAGAATGCAGGTGGCTACCAGATCCATTGCCACGGTTGGGCATTACCCTATTTCAGCAAAAGACTATGCATGGGAATTAAACTTACCCAAGGGAGTGCAATTGGTAAATGGCGCCGATGAAGCCCGGCGTGCCGTGCGCGAGCAAATTTCTTACGGGGCCGACTGGATAAAAATTTATGCAGACCGCGGCTATTACCGCCTGCCTGATGGCAGCTACCGCAGCAGGCCCAATTTTACAACAGAAGAAATAACTGCTATTGGTGATGAGACGCTCAGCTCGGGCAAAAAACTGGCCGCGCATGCAGTAACCCGGGATGGCATTATTGCCGCTATCAATGCCGGCGCTTCCACCATTGAACATGGTTTTGGCATGGATGACGAATGCGTGCAGCTGATGGTGAAGAAAGGCGTTTTCTGGTGCCCTACTATTTATGTGTGCGATTATGTGGCAGAGGGAAGGGCAAAAGCCGGATCTCCCATCAATAAATATTTTATGGAAACATTGCCGGCAGTTTTTAAGAAAGCGATGAATGCAGGAATAAAAATAGCGTACGGAACAGATATCGGTGGCTATAGCTGGGACGAACCGCAGGCAAAGGATTTTGAATACATGGTGAAGTATGGTATGAGCAACCTGCAAGCCATTCAAACTGCTACCACGGTTGCCGCCGACCTGTTTGGTATGGAGGGTAAAATTGGCGAACTGAAAGCCGGTGCTTTTGCAGACATTATTGCTGTAAAACAGGATCCTTTGCAGGATATCAGGGCCCTGGAACAGGTGAAATGGGTAATGAAGGATGGGGTAGTGTATAAAAATAGTAAATAGATATTGGTTCGTTAATTGAAAACAGGTTCTTCTTTTTTCTTGATAAAAAAGAAGCAAAAAATCAAGGCTTCATAAAAATGGCTAAAATTTACGTTATTGCGCTACAGCGAACAATGCTCCGGTCAGCTTTCTATCCATGTCCGGCAAATGCAAATCCAAGCTGGAGAATAAATCTGGTCATGTTCGCTGCTTAACGCTTCATCCCGAAAATTTCTTAACGCCATTTTTATGAGGCCGTTACTTCCACTGCAGGTCCCTAATCCACATGAGTGCTATAGCAAGTTATATTGGCGGGGAATTAGATTTCCGTTACAGGCTTGCCGGGTTTTGCATACGCCAATCTCACCAGCGGTTCAGGTTTGTAATAGGCATCGGCGCCCAGCGATGCCAGTGTGCCGGCCTGCTCCAGCGCCAAAAAACCATCCTGCTGTACCAGCGAAGGATCAATCAAAATACTGGTGATGGATCCAATTACCAGGAAGGTATTATTGTGTTTGATGGGAACAATCTCTTCTAATTGCAAAGCATATTTGATCTTGCTTTCTGCTACAAACGGTGCAATAATACCATCTTTGAATTCTGGTTCCAGCTGCACTGCTTCAAACTCGTTCACACCGGCTTCGTATTTGGCGCTGGTTTGGTGTGCCTGCTGCACAAAAGAAGGGTGGATATGGTTGATGGTATAGACCCCGGTAGCTTCAATATTTTCTATGGTATGGTGTGCGGCTGCCAGCGGACGGTTGATATAGCCCACCAGTGCTGGATCGGACCCCAGGTGTACAATACTGCTGAAAACAGCCAGGTTGGGCAAGCCCTGGGCATTGACAGTGCCAATCAGGCTCACTGATTTAAAACCGGTAAGGCTGTTAATGAAATTGGCGCGGTAAAATCGCTCCCAGGTTTTGACGGTGCTTACATCTATGTGTTGCTGCATGCAGAAAAAACAGCTGTTTGCAGAAATGGTTGGCGGATGCCACAAAAAAACTACGGTAGTCATTGGGGACTGCCGTAGTTATGCATGGTTATTCAACTATTTCCAAAAGAGGCTCCAGGTTTTTCTGTTCCTCTTCTGTAAACAGTTTGGATTGGATGCAGAATCGCACGCCCAAAGGAATTTCCAGTGAGAAACTGCTACCCCTGCCGGGAGACACATCCAGCGTTAACTGGGTATGTTTCCAGTATTCAAACTGGTCGGCACTCATATAAAATTTGCAATCGCCCACAATGCCCAGGCATATATCGTTGCTGCCTACGCGCAATTCCCCTTCTTCAAAACACATCGGTGCAGATCCATCACAGCAACCACCGCTCTGGTGAAACATCAGGGGGCCGTGCAATAGTTTTAACCTTTCAATCAGCTCCAGCGCTGCAGGGGTGGCTTTTATTCGTTGAATGCGTTGCATAGTAATTTTCTTTTGAGACGTTATTTCACCACGGAGGCAAATGAGGTTTTTCATTGAGGTAAGGGAGCCGTTGCCAGGCAAGGGTATACTGTTCATTCTCACTTTAATAAATCCTGGTCCCGGCAAAAGCCTCTTTTACGCTGTGCCAACCTCATCTACCTCTGTGGTGAAAAAGACCGGGCGAAGGCATCGTCTTAATCCTCTAAATCCCAGTCTAAAAATGAACAGCGGCTTTGCCGGCCGCTGTTCTCATGATTCATTGCCTGGGGTAACCTTAAAAAAATCCAAGCTTTGTTTTGCTGTAAGAAATCAGCATATTCTTTGTCTGCCTGTAATGGTTCAGCATCATTTTATGTGTCTCCCGGCCAAAACCAGATTTTTTATACCCACCAAATGGAGCATGTGCCGGGTAAGCATGGTAGCAATTTACCCAAACACGGCCCGCCTGTATGGCCCTGGGCACCTGGTACATTTCATGGGCGTCTCTTGTCCATACGCCAGCACCCAATCCGTACAGGGTGTCATTGGCAATGCTCAAAGCTTCTTCTACGGTTTTAAAGGTGGTGACAGAAGTTACCGGTCCGAATATCTCTTCCTGGAAAATGCGCATTTTATTATGCCCTTTAAAAATGGTGGGCTTTATGTAGTAACCATGTTCCAGTCCGCTGTTCTGGTGAAAAGCTTCACCACCGGTTAATACCTGGGCACCTTCCTGCTTGCCAATATCCAGGTAGCTTAAAATCTTATTGTACTGGTCTTCTGAGGCCTGTGCGCCCATCATGGTACTGGCC
>JANPGT010001004.1:0-13532 GCA_031424135.1 Chitinophagaceae bacterium | reverse complement strand
GAGTAAAATGGATTTTCAGCACAGGCCTGTCAGCAACATAAAAACACTTGATACAAAAATTTCTTTTACTGCTGCTGGTGCAGATGAATTGATCTTTGAAGTAACCGGGCAGGCAGGCGTTCCTGTTACCATTGAACTCTGTTTTCAGGAAGGAGGTGAGTTGGCCGGTGTATTGCCTGCAGACAAAGGCAACTATTTTTTAGAGAAAGGTATGGGGAAGTATGAATACGGCGGCAATACCATTCAGTTTGGGCCAGGCATAATGGCGCACAAGGCTGTTAACAGGCTGGAGGGAGAAAGGTACAGCACCCATTTTGGCAGTTTACGAACAGAAGGTATGCATGTGTATCTTACCGGTATTACACCGTTTAAGCATACGTTGCAATTCAGCTAAGTAAAAATTCAAAAGTTAAAAATCAAAAGCTGGTGTGCATGGCCGTTACCTGTTCAATAGGTTACTTTTTCTGTAATGTCTATGGTAGCCGCTTTTTACATTTTTACTTTTGCCTTTTGAATTAATAAAAAATGCCGCTGAATAAACAGCGGCATTGTACTACATCCCATCTATTAATCAAAATTCCTTTCTAAAACCAGCTCCCAACAAATGATTCATTTATCTTTTGGTCTTTCAATTTTCTGCGTCTGCGGGCCACATCACTGCGGTGCAGTATCATTGACACAATCATCAGCGGCATAAACAGGAAGATGGCCGGCGGAATACCCAGGAACGAGATCCATTTACCACCAAACTGACGGCGCATCGGTCTTCTTAAACGCTCAGCAATCAAATACATGCCCGGCACCATAAACAGTGTCATGAAGAAGGCAAATGCCAGTCCGAAGATGATTGTCCAGCTCAATGGCTTCCAGAAGGCTACGTTATCACCACCAAAAAAGATATGGGGGTTCAGTTCAGAGAACAGTGTCACAAAATTGATATTGAAACCAACCGCAATGGGAATAAAGGCCAGGATGGCTGCCACCGCCGTAAGCAATACAGGAATGATACGTGTTTTACCTGCCTGGATCACTGCTTCTTTTGTCTTCATTCCTCTTGCACGCAGCTCATCTGCAAATTCAATTACCAGGATACCATTCTTTACCACGATACCCGCCAATCCAACTATACCAAGCCCGGTCATCAGTACCGATACCTCCATTCCTGTAATAGCAAATCCCAGGAATACCCCAATAACGCTGAACACAATTTCTGTCAAAATAATAATTGGTTTGCTTACAGAATTGAACTGTACCACCAATACCAGTAATATAAGCGCCAATGCTATTACCAGCGCTTTGGCCAGGAAGGCGCCTGTCTCTGCCTGCTGCTCACCTTCACCGGTCTGCTTGATGGTAACACCATCTGCTTTCCTGGTGAATGCAGCAATGTGTTTGGTGATTTCGGCATTTACACCAGTGGCGTTAAAACCCTTGGTAGTTAATACATTGGAACGCAGGGTAATCTGCCTTTTCTGGTTTTTACGTTTCACACTTCCCAGCGTACTGGTAGGTTCTACTGTTACCAGGGTGCTGATGGGGATATTTTTGATAGCGCCCCCACTGGCAAAATCCCTGAAAGAAATGCGCATGTTCAGCAGATCTGTAAGGCTTTTGCGTTGCAGTTCATTGTTGCGCAGCTGTATCTTATATTCTTCTTTTCCTTCTTTAATTTTTGACACTTCCTTTCCAAACAGCGCGGTACGTATCTGCTGGCCCACCTGGCCTGAGGAAACGCCTTCTATCAGCGCACGCTCGCGGTTAACAGTAAGTGTTATTTCAGGGTTGTTCAGGTCTACGTCCATCTTCAGTTCTTCTACACCGGGTACCTGTATAGAATCCAGGTAGTTTTTGAGGCTGGTAGCTGTTTTGATCAGCGCATCAAAATCTTCGCTGGCAATTTCTATATTAACAGGAGGGTCTGTGGGCGGCCCGCCGCTTTCCTGGTCAACACTTATTTCTGAACCAGGGATACCGTTCATTTCTGCCCGGATTTTATCCAGGTAAGGCCTGGTAGAAACCCCGTCTCTTTTTTCAAACTCTACAAAAGACACCTGCACACGGCCCAGTTCACTGCGGGTGCTTCTGTCGCCCGAAGCCGGGTCACTGGCACCGATGGCCACGTTGCTGATAACACTCTCTACCAGCGGATTGTGTTTGCCGTTTTCAATGCCCAATACTTTGTTTACACGGCCTTCCAGTATGCGGGTAATAGAATCAGTATACTCAACATTGGTACCTACGGGTAATTTCAGGTACACATACACCTGGTTGGGATCTGCCTTGGGAAAGAATACAATACCCACCCTTCCGGAATTAATGGAAGCGCTGAATATTAAAAATGAAAGTATCAGCAAACCGAAAGTGCCCAGTAACAGGTGTACAGGTCTCCATCCGTTGAGTGCCCATCTTAAAAGACTTTCGTAATGATTCATAATCCAGGGCAAAACCCTGTTCTGGAAAGAATGGATGGCGCCGTCCAGCACATAACGGTTCAGCAGTACCATCAGCATAAAGAAGATCAGCAGGTTGCCCAGGAAGGGTGCACCCAGCAAATCAAATAAGATACCTGCGCCAATGGCTATCCAGAAACTGGGCTTTTTAAAGATGGCGCTTTTTTCTTCTTTCTCTCCTTCGGGGTGATTCATGAAATCTACCGCAAATACGGGGTTCATAATAAACGCCACTATCAGTGATGCCGCCAGCGTGAATATCAGCATGGTGGGCAGGTAGACCATGAATTTACCAATGATGCCCGGCCAGAACAGCAAAGGGAAAAAGGGTGCCAGCATGGTGAGGGTACCGGCCAATACGGGTACAAATACTTCGCCGGCCGCCATGCGTGCTGCAATGGATGAATTTATTTTTCCGGCACCTTCTGTAAAAATGCGGTGGGTATTTTCAATTACCACAATGGCATCATCTACAATAATACCCAGTGCAAACAACAGGGCAAACAATACCATGAAGTTGAGGGTAACATGGGTACCCACGATTAAATCTGCTGCCGGCAGGAACACAAAGGCCACAAACATACTCAGCGGCACAGACAGGGCCACAAAGAAGGCATTGGTAACGCCCATAAAAAACATCAATACTATCAACACCAGCAAAAACCCGATGACGATAGAGTTTACCAGGTCTTTAAACGATGCTTTTGTTTTGATGCTCTGGTCGCCGGTAACCACGGCTTTCAGATCTTTGGGATATAAAACACCGCGTGCTTCCTCTACTGTTTTCTGTACGGCTTCACTGGTTTCAATCAGGTTTTCTCCACTGCGTTTTATAATATTGAGGGTAACCACATTTTTGCCATCCAGGCGCGCATAGCTCTCTCTTTCTTTGGTGGTGTCTTTTACCACGGCAATATCCTTTAAATACACTGGGGCGCCGCTGGTATTGCGTACAATAATCTGTTCAATATCGTACGCCGTTTTTAACTGGCCTTTCAGCTGCAGGGTGCGTTTCATTTTACCCACATCCAGCAAACCACCTGAAATGTCCAGGTTTTCACGGGCTACCGCGTTGCTGATATCATCAAACGTAATGCCCGTGTTCTGCATGCGGTAATTATCTACATTGATCTGGAACTCACGTTCAGGTGCACCCACCACATCAATACGGTTAATCTGCGACAGGTCTTCCAGTTTGTCTTTCAGATCATCTGCATATTTTTTTAGACGCTGTAAATCATAATCGCCACTCAGGTTTACATACATGATGGGCTGATCGCTGAGGTTTACTTCCAGGGCGGTGGGCTCCTGGGTAAGATCTGTGGGTAGATCCTGCTTTGCCTTGTCTACCGCATCCTTTACTTTCTGCAGGGCAATATCTGTTTTTACATCGGTGTCAAACTCTACCACAATAGCAGAATAGTCGGCCTGGGAAGTACTGGTAAATTTTTTGATCTTGGCACCGGTGATGCTTTTAATCTGCTTCTCAATGGGCCTGGTTACCAGGTTTTCTATGTCTTTGGGTGAATTACCTACATAAATGGTTTGTACATAAATGGTAGGTATTACAATATCAGGGAACTGCTCTTTGGGCAGCGTTACAAACTGGTAAATACCGGCAAGACTGATGAACAGCATTAACAGGTAGATAGTGGCTTTGTTACCAATGCTCCAGGTGGTTGGGCTGAACTCCTTGAATTTATTTTTTATATTTTCTAGAACACTCATACAATTGTTTTAAGTAGTCAGTTGCTGCTGCGGGGGTGCAGCAGGCTATAGCCGGTATTGCCATCAATACAGCAGCTGTATGTAAAAGTCCTTTCGTTTAGTTGGCGGCTACCTGGTTGGCATCAGTAGTAATCACCTGTCCTTCGTACAAACTCTGGAAACCGTCTGTAACAATGGTATCGCCGGCTTTTAAACCGCTTTTTATTTCCAGCTTGTCGCCATAAAACTCACCTACCACCACAGGTCTTTTTCTTGCCACGGTTTTACCATTTTCTTTGGCAGCCGTCATAATGAATTTTCCTTTTTCATCATTTTGCAGTGTATTTACCGGAACCGTAATGGTATTGCTGATGGTGTAGTCCTGTATTTTAACCAAAGCAATCTGGTTTGGTCTTAAATCTGCACTGCTGGGTATTTTTGCTTCAATAAAAAAGCTGCGGCTGTTGGCATCAATTGATTTGCCGGCCACGGTTACCACGGCATCAATATTTTTATTGATATCGGGCAGAGAGATTTTTACTTTGCTGCCCACTTTTACCTTGCCCAGGTAGTTTTCAGGAATCAAGGCGGTGGCTTTCAGGTTATTGTTGTTTACAATCTGAATCTGAGGAGCAGTTCCCTGTACGCCTGTAAACACTTCGCCTACCCTGATATTTACTGTTTCTGCTGTACCAGATACGTCGCTCACCACGTTGGTAAAAGTTAATTGCTCCCTGGTTATTTTCAATTGCTCCTGGGCGCTTTTCAGCTGGTTCTCTACGGTTTGCACATTGTTCTTTGCGGTAATCAGCTGCACTTCGGTACCAATGTTCTGGTCCCACAGGTTTTTCTGTTTCTGGTAAAGGTTCTGTGCAAAAGACAGCTGGGTTTTCAATGTTTCCAGTCCCTGCTCAGCAGTAACTACGCTCTGGCGGGCAATAGCATCGTCCAGTTTTAACAGCAACTGCCCCTGTCTTACATTATCTCCTCTTTTTACCAATACCGCTTTCACTACACCACCCACGCCATTACGGGGAGCGATGTAAGAAATGTTCTGTGATTCTATTTTACCCTGCAGGTCTATAAAATGAGTGAAACTATCCGGGGCCAGGGTAGCCAGGGTTACCAATTTGGGTTTTTCTGCTTTTGCAGCAGCGGTATCCAGTTTGGCAATTTCTTTTTCCAGCTTTGCCTGCTGATCTTTTAATTTCTGTAACTCCACTTTCTTATCGTTCAGCGTAGCATTGCCGTCTTTGGAAGTGCTGCCGCAGGCGGCCAGTAAAAAAATGGCCGCTATCATCAGTGACTGTCTCATAATTGTAGTTTGTGTAATCTTCATATAATAAGTTTTATAATTTTCCTGTTGCTTTCAGGTAATCAATTTTTGCAATGATGGCATCATAGACGGCGCTGATATAGTTAGTCTGTGCCTGTTTAAGATCTGTCTGTGCGCCGGTAATTTCTAAATTAGAACCGGTACCTATTTCGTATTTCTTCTTGGTCTGGTTGTATACGGTTTCGGCCAGCTGCATATTTTTCTTCTGATAATCCAGCGTGGTAATGGCCGTAGTAAAATTTGCCCTGGCAGTGGCTACCTGCTGGTCAATAGACAGTTGCAGGCTTTCTATCTGATTTTGAGTCTGCTGCAGCTGTATTCTTGCCTGGGCTATTTTTGCCTTTGCGGCAAAACCGCGAAAGATGGGAACAGACATCCTGAAATTGATGGCCGAGATATTGAACCAGTCGCCTTTGCCAAAAAAATCAAACTTATTCCGCTGGGCGCTTTTGCTGTAATTACCGGTTAGACTGAAAGTAGGTAACTGGCTCAGCTGGTAGCGTTTGATATTAAATTCATTCAGCTTTTTACCCAGTTCGGCATATTGGTAGTCTTTCCTGTCTTTGTAATTATAGTCTGCCAGCGGCAATACCCCCTGTTTTATCTCCTCTTCATTAAGGGTATCTGTCAACAGCAGAGAATCTTTAACAGGCATACCAATCAGGAATTTCAAGCCCAGGTAGCCGTTAGAGATGCTGTTGAGTGCCTTTAATTTTTCTGTTTCCAGGTTGGCGTTCTGCACTTCTACTTTATTTACATCCAGCTGCTCGGCAAAACCGTTTTTATACAGTTCTTTGGTATCGTGCGAGAGTTTTGCAAGCCGTGCAATATTGGCGTCCAGCAGTTCTACCTGCACTTTACCTACTACCAGCTGGTAATAGATCTTATAAATATTGGTTCTTACGGCTTCGTCCGTTACTTCGGCATTTTTTGTCTGCCATTCAATAGACGTTTTACGTGCTTTCAGTCCTACAAATACCTGTCCGTCGAAGAGTATCTGGCTGAGATCCACCCCTGCGTTGGCATTGAATTTTGTGCCAAACTGCGCAGCTATGTTTCCAAAGCCACCGGGCGGAAATCCTATGGGATTGCCATTGCCGTCTTTTACCGTTTGGTCTATCAACACCTGGTATACAGACGGAGCAATGAAATTGGGCAATACCTGCGTGGCCACATAGGGGTTATAGGTAGCGCCCAGGCTGCCGTTTATCTGGGGGTAAGCTGCAGCAGTAATCTCCCTGTTCTGCTCCTGTTGTAATTGTATACCCAGCAGGGCATTTTTTACCTGTACATTGTTTTTCCTGCCGTAATCAATAACCTGTTGTAAACTGAAGGCATGCTGTTCTTGTGCCAGCGCAGGCAGGGCCAATGCTGTGAAACTTATCCATGCTATTATTTTACTTAATCTTTGCATCACTTATAGTTTTTTTGGTTCTTTCTTGTTTGTAAGTCAGTATCATTTTATAGCCCTTCATATTCACCAGACCAAACAGGTAGTGAAGAATCAGCTCTTCTTCAATTTCGGCCAGATTGTGTTTTACCTTGGCCTGGAACTCAGGGTTAAAAGGCAGCAACATCAGTTCTACCCTGAACCGGGCAAGGATATCTATATTAATGTCATCCCTGAACAGGTCTTCTTTAATGCCACGGACCAGGTTTTCGCGGATGACGTTGTACAGGTACTCATTTTTATGGGTATGGAATTTCTGAAAGGCTTTCGGATGGTACTTCTGCAGGTCAAACAAAAGAGAGGGGTTCATGGAGTGAAACATTTCTACCACCATGTCCATGGCCAGGAAAAGTTCATGCACTGCGTTCTCCGAGCCCTGCCGGTCCAGCTCGCAGCAGTTCTCATTGTGCTGTATTTCATGCAGTACCACGGCCAGCACCAGCTCGTCTTTATCTGCGTAAAACTGGTAAATGGTCTTCTTGCTCATGCCCAGGCTATTGGCAATATCATCCATGCTGACACTGCGTACCCCGTATTTCATGAATAAATCCGTGGCCTGTAATTTGATGCGTTCTTTGTTGTCTATCTCTGCCATATTTGGGGCACAAAACTACGGAAACTTTTTTCGGTACCAAAGTTTCCTGTGTTCTTTTTTTTACCATTTATCCCAAAAGCGCTAACGGTTATTAGTAAAAAAGGGCTGTTTTATTTGCCGTTTTATTGAAATAAGCAGGTTGCCCACTGCGCTGAAAATGGTTTTTTTGTGTCACCTTTACCCATCACATTTTATTCATACTTATGAGTTTATCGGCCCGGAACAAATGGCGTTGGGGAAAAGTGCTGCAATATCTGATTCAGGGCCTGCTGGTAACCGCACCGGTAGCCATTACTATCTATCTTATTTACTGGTTTGTGTCTTCTGTAGACAGCTGGCTGCCCATTTTTACGGTAAAAGATGTGGATGGCCGCATTATTAACCGCAATTACGGGTTGGGTTTTGTGGTAATAATTGTGGCGCTTATTGTAATAGGATTTCTGAGCTCCAATTTCCTCACCAGCCGTATTTTCAGTTTGTTCGACCATTGGCTGGAGCGTACGCCCGGCATTAAATTCATATATTCTTCTGTAAAGGATTTTTTTGAAGCTTTTGCGGGCAACAAACGCAAGTTCAAGAAAGCGGTACTGGTGAGCATTTTTCAGCCCGATGTTTTTCAGCTGGGGTTTATTACAGATGAAGATGCCAGCGAATTTGGCCTTACCGGCTATGTCTCAGTATACGTGCCCAATTCATATGCAGTCACAGGGCAATTGTACATGGTGCCCAAAGACAAGGTAAGAATCCTGGAAGATGTAAGTCCTTCCGATGTGCTGAAATACGCCATCAGCGGTGGCGTTGCGGAAGTGGAGGAGGAGAAGCACCCCGGGGAAAAGCCAGTGTAAAAGTTCATAGTTTTTTAGTTTATAGTTCTTAGTTCGTTGTTCTCAGCAACTGAATGGATACATGCCTGCAGTAAGCGCATGGATTTGCGGATAAGTAACTGAGAGCTAAAAACTGTGAACTAAGAACTGATTTATAAACCTTATCCAAAACTTTCACCATGGTTGCTTACAGGAAACTGCTGTTTTCTTGTGCGCTGTTGTTTACCCATACCAACAGTTATTGCTGGGGTTTCTATGCCCACAAACAGATTAATTATTACGCTGTTTTTTTATTGCCGCCCGAAATGCTGCTGCTCTACAAACCCCATATTAACTTTTTAGCGGAGCATGCTGTAGACCCCGATAAAAGAAGGTATGCCCTGGCAGGCGAGGCACCACGCCATTATATTGATATTGATAGTTATGGCAGGGATGCGTTTGTCCGGCTGCCGCAAAAATGGGACAGTGCCCTGGCAAAATTTCCTGTTGATACCCTAAATGCCCATGGCATTGTACCCTGGTGGATACAAACTATGCTGGGCAGGCTTACAGCGGCTTTCAAAGAAAAAAATCAAAGCAAAATTTTAAAGCTGTCTGCGGAGATTGGGCATTATATTGCCGACGCGCACGTGCCCCTGCATGCCAGCAGCAACCATAATGGCCAGTTGACTAATCAAGTGGGTATTCATGGTTTCTGGGAAAGCCGACTGCCCGAGCTGCTGGCGGAAAATGAATGGGATTTCTTTATCGGCAAGGCGTCTTACATAAGCAACCCAACAGCTTTTACCTGGAAGAGGGTGCAGGAAAGCGCCGCGGCGGCAGATACCGTGCTGCGCATAGAAAAAAAATTATCGCAAGTCTATAGTCCGGACCAGCGCTTTGCTTTTGAAGAGCGCAACGGACTGCTGGTAAAGCAATATTCCGCCAACTATGCCCGGGCTTATAACAACCTGTTGCAGGGGATGGTGGAACGCCGCATGCGCCAGTCCATTTACGCGGTTGCATGCTTCTGGTACACCGCCTGGGTAAACGCCGGGCAACCCGATTTAAAAAATCTTAGCGGCATAACTTTTACAGAAGCAGACATAAAAGAGTTTGAAACCCTTGATTTGCAGTGGAAAAAAGCGCAAGGGGAACCACGGAGGCAGGGAGACAGGGAGTAACACGGGGTTCTTAAAGTACTTTTATGTTGGTTGCCTGCTAATCTTGTTTTCTGCCATTCTTGTGCAGCTTCCTTGTGATTCAGCCCTTCGTTTTGCAAAAGATTATAGCCTCTGTGTCCCACTGTGTCTTCCCTGTCACCGTGTTTCAAAGCATTTCAATTACATTTGCAGTCCATTTTTGACACATCAATCTTTCTACCGTGGTGCATAATTTTAATTCTGGTCCAAGTGTTTTACCCAAAGAAGTTTTTGAGCAGGCCAGCCAGGCCATCCTAAATTTTAATAATACCGGTTTATCCATTTTAGAAATAGGTCACCGTACCAGCTGGTTCGAAGAAGTAATGGACGAAGCCGTTGCATTGGCCAAAGAACTAATGCAGCTGGACAGCGAACACGAAGTGCTTTTCCTGCATGGCGGTGCTTCCACCCAGTTTTTCCAGGTGCCAATGAACCTGCTGGATGATAAAGCCAGTGCTGCCTACCTCGATTGCGGTACCTGGGGCACCAAGGCCATTAAGGAAGCAAAGCTGTACGGCACCGTAGACATGGTAGCGTCTTCAAAAGACAGGGACTATACCTATATTCCCAAAGGCTATACCATACCTGAACATTCCACCTATTTTCACTATACCACCAATAATACCATTGAGGGTACGCAAATGCATGAAATACCTGCTACTGCTGTGCCGCTGGTGGCAGATATGAGCAGCGATATTTTAAGCCGGGCCATGGACTATAACCGCTTTGCCCTCATCTATGCAGGTGCACAGAAAAACGTGGGTGCTGCGGGCGTAAATATGGTAATTGTGAAAAAAGATATACTGGGTAAAGTAAACCGTAAGCTGCCTTCTATGATGGACTACCGCAACCATATTGATAACGGTTCCATGCTGAATACGCCGCCGGTTTTTGCAGTGTATGTATGTATGCTTACCCTGCGCTGGTTAAAAAAACAGGGAGGTGTTCCCGTTATTGAAAAACTGAACGATGCCAAATCTGCCCTGTTGTACAATACGCTGGATGCTTTGCCCGTATTTACACCCAAAGTGGCCCTCGAAGACAGGAGCCTGATGAATGTGGTATGGATTATGGACGATGCGGAGCTGGAAAAGCAGTTCCTGGCAGAATGCAGGGCTGCCGGCATGATAGGCGTAAAAGGACATAGAACAGTAGGCGGTTTCCGCGCCTCTTTGTACAATGCACTAACTATTGATAGTGTACAGGCGTTGACAGATTTGATGACTGATTTCGCAAAGAGAAAGGGCTAAACAGTATATTTTGTGATTGCTGATGTTGAGATTTTGTGATTTGCGCAACTAGCTTCACCGGAAGAAATCTCAAAATCCCTGCATCTCAAAATCAGCAATTTTCTGATTAATGTAAAAATTTTATACAATTATATTCATGGCAACCATTGTTCCATTTAAAGCACTCAGACCAAAACCAGAACTGGCGTCAAAAATCGCCTCCCCCCCTTACGATGTATTGAATTCTGCCGAGGCCAGGCAGGAAGTAAAAGGCAACGCCTTTTCTTTTTTACACATCACCAAGTCAGAAGTAGATCTGCCCGATTTTATTGATACCCATGCAAAGGAAGTATATGAAAAAGCAAAGGAAAACCTGGACGCTTTTATAAGAAAGGAGATTGTATTCAGGGAACTGAAACCCTGCTACTATATCTACCAGCTCATCATGAATGGCCGCAGCCAGACCGGTCTTGTGTGCGGCAGTACGGTAGATGATTACGAAAATGATATCATTAAAAAGCACGAGTTTACGCGGCCTGAGAAAGAGCAGGACCGCATTAACCATATTACCATCAGTGGTGCACAAACAGGCAATGTTTTTTTAGCCTACCGCAATATTGCAGAAGTGGATACGCTTATCGACAAATGGAAAACTACCCATGAACCTGTGTATGATTTTGTAGCAGAAGACGCCATTACCCATACCATCTGGATTGTAAACGATGATAAGGCCATTGACAGCATCAGCAGCCTGTTTGCTTCTAAAGTGCCCTTTACATATATAGCAGATGGTCACCACCGCGCCGCCTCTGCTGCCAAAGTGCGCAAAGCCCTGGGTACTGCCGCAAAAGAAGGTGCAGATTTTTTCCTCACCACCCTGTTCCCCAGCAACCAGCTGCATATCATGGATTATAACCGCGTAGTAAAAGATTTAAACGGATTGACAGCGGCAGATTTTTTACAAAACCTGCAGGCAGATTTTGATTGCGAACTGGTGGGCAAAACCATTTACCAGCCATCTGCCCTGCACAGCTTTGGCATGTACCTGGATGGTAATTGGTACAAATTAACTGCCAAAGAAGGCAGTTATTCCAATGACCCGATTGGCGTGCTGGATGTAACTATTCTGTCAGAAAAAGTACTGGATAAGTGGCTGGGCATTAAAGACCAGCGTACAGACAAACGCATTGATTTTGTGGGCGGCATCCGCGGCCTGGCAGAGCTGGAAAAAAGGGTAAACAGCGGCGAAATGAAAGTGGCGTTCAGCCTCTTCCCGGTAAGCATTCCGCAGCTGTTCGATATTGCAGACAGCGGTAATGTGATGCCTCCCAAAAGCACCTGGTTTGAACCCAAACTGCGCGATGGGTTGCTGACGCACCTTATTTACGAATAATAAATACAGCCGTTAGCTGTACGCCATTAGCCAGGCTTGATATTGAATATACAATTAACAGACTAATAGCTTGCTGCTAACCGCGAATAACTAATTTTGGAATCATGAAGAAGACCGCAGGTATACTCACTTGTTTTTTGATAGCCGGTTCCCTGGGCCTGTATGCGCAGGATGTAAAAACATTGCAGGAAACAGCCAGGAATTTTTCAAAAGAAGGTGATTTCAGTAATGCCGTACTGGTATTAAACAAGGCGCACGAGCTGGACGCCAATAACCTCAGTGTAAGCAAAGACCTGGCGCTGGCTTATTACCAGAAATCAGATTACCCCAAGATGCAGACGGTGTTAAAACCACTGCTGGAAAGGCCTGATGCAGATGAAGAAGTGTACCAGTTGGGCGGTATGTTAAACAAGGCTACCGGCGATGCCAAAGAAAGCGAAAAAGTGTACAAAAAAGGATTGAAAAGCTTCCCCGACAGCGGTCCACTCTTAAGCGACTATGGCGAATTATTATGGACTAAACAGGACTACAGCGCCATTAAACAGTGGGAGCACGGCATACAGGCAGCGCCTTCTTATACCGGCAATTATTACAACGCCGCAAAATACTATTACTTCACCCGCGATAAAGCCTGGAGCCTTATCTACGGAGAAATGTTTGTAAACATGGAAAGCTATAGCAGGCGCACCGTAGAAATTAAAGACCTGCTGCTGGAAGGGTACAAGAAATTATATACCGATGCCGACATGATGAAAAACCAGGATACTAAAAATGAATTTGTAGTGGCTTTTCTTACTGCTATGGGAAAGCAGGCCGAAACCGCCCAAAAAGGCATTACGGCGGAGACTTTAACAATGATACGTACCCGCTTTATCCTGGACTGGTTTGAAAAAGATGCCGCTAAATTCCCTTTTAAATTATTCGATTACCAGCGCCAGTTGCTGAAAGAGGGCAATTTTAACGCCTATAATCAATGGTTGTTTGGCAGCGCACAAAACCTGGCCGCGTTTGAAACCTGGACCAGCACCCACAGCGCAGAATACAAGCAGTTTACCACCGCACAGGGCAACCGCCTTTTTAAATCAGGCACGGGCCAGTACTACCAGACCACTTCAAAATAACCGTAAATGAACGCACTACCCCGGCAATTTGCCGGGGCTTTTTTATTAGTTGTTTTTTAGCTAATTTCAGCAAGATGATGGTTTGCCCATGCCGGACGACAAAAACATGTGCCGGCGCCGGTAAATGGTAATCCTGTTTAATGAAACTTATAACGATAGCAACTACAGAATATGGATCCTACAAGAGTATTTGATTGTATTCAGTACAACCTGGAAAAAAAGCCACTGCCCGAAATGCTGGCGGCA
>JANPGT010001003.1:0-14320 GCA_031424135.1 Chitinophagaceae bacterium | reverse complement strand
GCCATTAACGCCAATTTGCGCGATTACCAGCAGGCAGGCTTTCAATGGATGTGCCTGCTGGACGAACTGGGTTGGGGCGGTTGCCTGGCTGACGATATGGGATTGGGTAAAACACTGCAGACCATTTGCTTTTTACAATGGCTGTCTGTAAAGTACCCCAATGAAACACAGCTGGTGGTTTGCCCTACTTCGCTTATCTATAACTGGGAGAATGAACTCAGGAAATTTGCACCCGGTATTGACTACCATATTCATTATGGCCAGGACAGGGTGTTTGACAAAGCTGTATTTGACAAAGCGCATATTATTATTACCAGTTACGGTATGCTGCGCAGCGATATGGAACATTTCAGCGAATATTCTTTTGGGTATGTGGTACTGGACGAAAGCCAGGCCATTAAAAATCCCGCTTCGCAGGTAACTAAAGCCGTACAAATGCTGCAGGCGCGTAACAGGATTGCATTGAGCGGAACACCTGTTCAGAACAACACATTCGACCTGTATGCCCAGATGCATTTTCTAAACCCGGGCATGCTGGGCAGCAGGGAATTCTTTAAGACTGAATTTGCCAACCCGATTGATAAGAACGGCGACCCCGAAAAAACAGCAGCACTCCGCCGCCTGATTTATCCTTTTATGCTGCGCCGAACCAAAGAACAGGTGGCAAAAGATCTGCCCGACAAAACTGAAATGATTTTGTGGTGCGAAATGAACACCGCACAAAGAAAGATTTATAACAGTTTTAAAGAATACTACCGCCAGAGCATCCTGGGGCATATTGAGGAAGAAGGCATGGGCAAAAGCAGTATCTATATCCTGGAAGGACTGACCAGGCTGCGGCAGATCTGCGACAGCCCGGCTATATTGAATGAGGAAACACCCTATCCCAATGAAAGCATCAAGCTGGAAGAGCTCACAAGAGAGATAGAAGAGAATACGGGGCTGCACAAAGTGCTGGTATTTTCGCAGTTTACTTCCATGCTGCAACTGGCGGAGCAGGCTTTGCAGCAAAAGGGCATCACCTGTTTGTACCTGGATGGCAGTACCACCGCAGAACAAAGAAAGAAAGGAGTACAGCAGTTCCAGGACGATGTCTCGGTAAGGGTATTCCTTATAAGTCTGAAGGCGGGGGGAGTAGGTCTTACGCTTACGGCGGCAGATTATGTATACCTGGTAGATCCCTGGTGGAATCCCGCCGTTGAGATGCAGGCCATTGATCGCACACACCGTATTGGGCAGGTGAAAAAAGTATTTGCCTACCGCATGATTTGTAAAGACAGTGTGGAGGAAAAAATATTGCTGTTGCAGGAAAAGAAAAAGGCATTGGCGGCAGGGCTGGTGACGGACGAAAGTGGGTTTGTAAAAAAACTCTCAAAAGACGACATTTCTTATCTCTTTAGTTAATCGTAGATTTTTTTCTACAAATGAGTTCTAATGAATATGTGTAGAAATAGTAAACCTACTATAAATGAATTTTGAATACGTAAATCTTTCCCCTTTCGCTATTGCAAAATTTTCAATTGTTCGCAGTTTATATTAAAATAATATTAATTAGGAATAAAAAAAAATGGTTGGGCTGTCATTTGTAAATCATAGGAGGTAAATAATGCTGTCCTCAAATGACAGATAGCTAAAAATTCTTTTTTAATATTAAATGTACGCTATGAAAGTCTTACGTTCACTGGCTGGCTGTGCCGGTCTCTTTATTTTTTTATTTTCCTTTCAAACCAGTGTCAGCTCCTGTAAAAAGGAAAATACTGCCATAGTGAAAGACACTGTGTATCTGCCTGACACTGCCACCTGTAATTGTTACGATCTGGCAGACGGACTGGTAGCTTATTACAATTTTAATAATGGCAATCTGAACGACAGCAGCGGTAAGGGCAATCATATTGTATTCAACAATGCGGCAAAAACGGCCGACAGGTTTGGCAGGCCTAATAATGCCTACCTTTTTAATGGTGCCAGCAGCTTTATGCGCGTAGCCAATAGCGCAAGTTTAAATCCAGGCAATGCTATTTCTCTTATGGCCATTGTAAAAATGAATGGGTTTAATAACGGGTTTTGTCATGGTAACCAGGTACTGAATAAAGGGCGCAAAGATGATACCGTTGGTGTATATTCTCTCCGGGTGGCAGATCTTATCAGTGATTGTTATGGCAAAGAAGACACCAGTAAGGAAACGGCTTTTGGCTTCTACGGGGATATCAGCTACCGCGCAAAAGTGCAGGATGTAAATAATTTTGTAAGAACGGGTGAGTGGGTGACCATGGTGTTTACTTTTGATGGATTGGTGTCAAAATTCTATATCAACGGGCAGCTAAAGGGTGTCGCTGAGGGCAACGCAGTGTTTACACCAACAGCCACCGATTTGCTGATTGGAAGGGCAGAAGATGAATCCCATCCATACTGGTGGAATGGGGCAATTGATGAAATCAGAATTTATAATAAGGCGCTGGCCCAGGAGGCCGTAAAACAGCTGAATAATCAGCGTAAATAAGTGAGTTTTTAGAATAATTACGTTCAACGGGTTAGCATTGGCTAACCCGTTTTCATTTGCAAATTCAATATATTACAATGCAAAACGCTCCCAGATACTGGTGTTTATGGATTCCAGCCTGCTACATTTGGTAGCCCGGTTAATTAAGCTTTGGTGGATTCGGATTAAAAAATGTTAATGACTGTAAAAGCTGACCGTTTTGAGTTATTTTGTGTCCGCGTCGCAATGAAGTCCGCCGGGTTTCGTTATGAAGTGCAATTAAACCTCATTCTGTCAATCCATAACCTTTTTTATGAAAGTTTTACGTTCTGCGCTTGGACTCGCTTTTCTTATCATTGTTTTATTTTCTGTAGAAGCAAATTTTACTTCCTGTACAAAAGACATTATTCACGATACGGTTATAGTGAAAGACACCGTTACTTTGAAGGACACCATCCGTATTGTAGACAGCAGCACCTGTAACTGTTATGATCTGACGGATAGCCTGATAGCTTACTATAATTTCAATAATGGAAGCCTGAAAGACAGCAGCGGCAGGGGAAATCATATTACTTTTAATAATGCTGTTAAGACTGCTGACCGATTTGGCAAGGCTGAAAATGCCTACCTGTTCAACGGAACCAGCAGTTATATGAAAGTGCCTAATAGCGCCAGCTTAAATCCCGGAGGAGCGATTACAATGATGGCTATTGTTAAAATGAACGGATTTTACAGCGGTACCTGTCATGGTAACCAAATCTTTCAAAAGGGCACTAAAGACCAGAACCAGGGTGTGTATAGTTTGCGTGTAGCTGATATATCAAGTGATTGTTATGCCGCTGTTGATACCAGCAAAGAGAGAGCTTGGGGTTTTTATGGTGATTATGGCGCTGCTGCAGGTGCTTTTGATTTGACAAAATATGTAAGAACCAACACCTGGATGACGCTGGTGCTCACCTATGATGGTAAAGATGCAAAATTTTATGTTGATGGAGTTTTGAAAGGCTCTTCAACAGGCACTGCGGTGTTTACTGCCAATACTTTTGACCTGTTTATAGGACGGGCTGAAAGCCCGGAATATCCTTACTGGTGGAATGGTGTGATAGACGAAATCCGTATTTATAACAAATCACTGTGTGAAGGTGCTGTAAAGCAGCTGAGTACGCTCAAAAATTAATAGACCGGTGTAGGTAAAATATAAAATATTAGTAAGTTTTTTAGACGGGATAATTAAAATTATCCCGTTTTCTTTTTCTTTGCCATATTATGGGTACTTTTTCTTACGTCAAAAGGGTCATCAACTTTAAGTTCAGGTATATGCAAAAGTCTTTTGCAGACAGACCTTTCAGATTGCTTGATGTAGGCGCCGGTAATCATTCAGCATCCCGCATAGTTTCACTGTTTCCCCATTGTGAATATTATGGATTGGATATGGACAAGACCTATAATAACAGCGAACACGATTTTAGTGTTATGAAGGATTTTTATGAGCTGGATTTAACTGCGCTTGATTATTCGGCTGTTCCTAACCAGTATTTTGATGGTATATGGATGGCGCATGTTATTGAACACCTGCATAATGGAGATAAAGTTTTGCCCGGGCTGATACAGAAATTGAAGCCAGGTGGTTTCTTCTATATCGAGTATCCCGGTAAAAAAAGCATGGCACTTCCTTCTATGAAAGGAACACTCAATTTTAAAGATGATACTACGCACGTAAGACTGTATTCCGTTCCGGAACTGGCGGTTATATTCGAGGCCAATGGCTGTGCCGTATTGAAAGGCGGTACAAGGCGAAATTGGTTTTACATCATCTCTCTTCCCCTGAGAGCTATAATATCACTGGTAAAGAATGGGCATGTACAGGGAAATGTATTTTGGGATTTACTGGGCTTTGCAGAATACCTGTATGTAAGGAAAAGATAGCAACAGCATAGCGGTTTGTTCTTATTTCGCACCCATGACTGAAGTGGAGGTAAGGGAAAAATACAGCATTCCGCCTGACACTATTAAAATCTGATTAACATAAAAAAATTAAACAACTGTTTGATTTTTATGTTTCCTATCAGTAGCTTTGCCAATTCATTTACATAATCCGCCTGTTACAGCTTGCTATAATTTTTTCGCTGCGAAAAACCCCCTGTTTTTGTCATAGCTTTTATATTATTATGAAACCATATCTCAGTATCGCGTTTTTTTTCGTGTTTGCAATACGTGTATATCCGCAAACCGGTGATTCATTATTGCCCTCGGCGTCCCTGAAGGCCTGTGTAAAGTATGCTATTACGCACCAGCCAATTGTACAGCAGGCCCTGCTGGATGAAGAAATCGCTGAACGCCAGATCAGGACAAAGCTGGCAGACTGGTACCCCCAACTGAACTTCAACTACAATTTGCAGCACAATTTCCAGGTACAGACCTCTATTATAGGAGGCAACCCGGTAAAACTGGGAGTTAACAATACTTCCTATGGGCAGTTTGGGCTTACCCAGGCTATTTTTAACCGCGATGTACTGCTAGCGCGGCGCACCGCAGGCGATGTAAGAACCCAGGTAAAGCAGCAAACCAGCAGCGACAAAATAGCCGTTACCGTAAATGTGAGCAAGGCTTTCTATGATGTATTGCTGACACAGAAACAAATAGACCTGGACAATGAAACCCTTACAAGGCTGGAAAGAAGCCTGAAAGATGCCTACAATCAATACCAGGGTGGCATAGTAGATAAAATTGATTACAAACGGGCTACTATTGCTTTGAACAATGCCAAAGCACAGAAAAAACAAAATGAAGAAAACCTGAAAGCAAAGTATGCTTACCTGAAATACCAGATGGGCTACCCGGCTGCTGCCGTGCTGGACCTGGTGTATGACAGTTCACTGCTGGAAAAAGATGCGGTGGCAGATACCAGCCAGGGGGTTAACTACGAAAACCGTATAGAATACCAGCAGTTGCAAACGCAAAAGCGGCTGCAGGCCAGTAACCTTACATATTACAAGTGGGGCTATCTGCCCTCCGTGTCAGCCTATGCAAATTATAACCTCAATTTTTTGAATAATGATTTCGCCAAACTGTATAATAATAACTTCCCTAATTCCTATGCAGGCCTGTCGCTGGCGTTTCCCATTTTCCAGGGTACCAGGAGGATACAGCAAATACGGCAGGCCAGCCTGCAGCTGAAAAGAGTAGACTATGATATTGCTAATTTACAGAATACCATCAGCGCTTCCTATGCACAGGTCATTGCCGCTTACAAAGGTAATTTTGAATACTATACTATCCTGAAAGAAAATCTTTCTATTGCAACAGAGGTGTACAATACCATACAGCTGCAGTATAAGGCAGGTATCAAAACCTACCTGGATGTAATTTTTGCCGAAACAGATTTGCGTGCTGCCCAGGTAAATTATACCAATGCGTTGTACCAGGTCATTAGTGCAAAGCTGGATGTACAGAAAGAATTGGGCACTATTCAATACTAAATTTAATATGCGAAAATCACCGTTAGATATGAAATTAAATTGTATACAGCTGTTTATTGTTAGTATAGGCGCAGCAGCAATAGCCTCCTGCGGATCTTCCAGCAAACCGGCGGAGGCTGCGAAAGCGCCACCGCCCGTGCCCGTAGCTATTTATACCGTGCAGAAAGGATCTGCCCTGTATTTTGACGAATACCCAGCTACCGTGGTAGCACTGAATGAAGTGCAGTTGCGCCCCCAGGTAACCGGTTATATCACAGGCATCTTTTTTAAAGACGGCCAACGTGTAAGCAAGGGACAGAAATTGTACGCCATTGATCAGCAGCAATACCAGGCCAGTTACAACCAGGCGGTGGCTAATTTGAATGTGGCCAAAGCCAACCTGGGTAAGGCGCAGCAGGATGCAGACAGGTATGCTGAGTTGCAGAAAAATGATGCTATTGCCCGTCAGACTGTAGATCATGCCCAGGCAGATTTGCAGGCATCCAAAATGCAACTGGAAGCCGCTAAAGCAAATGTGGCCAGCGTACAGACCAATGTGCGGTATTCAACCATCTATGCCCCTTTTGAAGGCACCATTGGCATCTCGCAGGTAAAACTGGGTGCGGCGGTATCTCCGGGCCAGACCATTTTAAATACCGTTTCTTCAGACAATCCCATTGCTGTGGATGTTGCAGTAGATCAAAAGGAAATAGCGCGCTTTGTAATGCTGCAGCAAAATGCGGGTGAAGCAAAAGACTCCGTTTTTTCCCTCGCCCTGCCTGATCAGTCGCTGTACCCCTATCCAGGCCATATCAGCCTGATAGACCGCGCGGTGGATGCACAAACCGGTACCATCAAAGCAAGAATTGTTTTTCCCAATAAAGACAAGATCCTTAAATCAGGGATGAGTTGCAATATCCGCGTAAAAAATAACGGTAACAGCCAGTCGATATTGATTCCGGCAAAATCAGTGATGGAGCAAATGGGGGAATATTTCGTGTATGTACTGGGCGACAGCAGCAAAGTAGAGCAGCGTAAAATTCAAACCGGCCAGGTTATCAACGATAAAATAATGGTGAAGAAAGGCCTTGAAGAAAATGAAAAAATAGTGATTGAAGGCATACAAAAACTGCGCGATGGTGCCGTAGTGCAACCGGCCAAACAGGATTCTGCTGCCGTAAAGCCCAGATAGGATGGCTGATGCTGGTAAGGCGGAATTTTTAATTACTGCAGCGTTTTTGCCTGTACACAGGCAGCCTGCCCTTAAACCGGATTAATCCAACTATACAACGCAAGAAACAAGATGATTGCAAATACTTTTATACGCAGACCAGTAACCGCTATTGTTATTTCCATCGTAATCGTCTTACTGGGCGTGCTGGCTGTTTTAAACCTTCCGGTGAGCCAGTACCCTGATATTACCCCGCCAATTGTACAGATAACAGGAAGCTTCACCGGCGCTGATGCCCAAACGGTAGAACAAACGGTTACTACGCCGGTTGAAACCCAGGTAAACGGCACACCTGGCATGGCTTACCTGCAAAGCAACAGCACCAGCGATGGACGTACTACCATTAACGTAAACCTTAAAGTGGGTACCAACCCGGATATTGCTGCGCTGGATATTCAAAACCGCGTAGGCATTGCCACACCGCAACTGCCAGACGATGTAAAACGCCTGGGGCTTACTACGCGCAAACGCAATCCCAGCATCCTGATGCTGGTGGCCATGTATTCGCCGAATGGCACACACAATGTTACTTTTACGGATAACTACACCAATATATTTGTGAAAGATGCATTGCTGCGGGTAGCAGGCGTGGGTGATATTTTTACCAGGGCCGATGATTTCAGTATGCGGGTATGGCTGCAACCCGATAAAATGGCGCAGCTGGGTTTAACACCCACAGATGTAATTGCGGCATTAACAGAACAGAACCTTCAGATTGCTGCCGGCTCGGTAGGCTCGGCACCACAGTCTGCATCGCAGGCTTTTGAATATACCGTGTTTACCAATAGCCGCCTTAACAGCGTGCAGCAGTTTAATGATATTATTGTCCGCACCAAACCGCAGGAGGGTTCAATCGTATACCTCAAAGATGTAGCAAGACTGGAACTGGGAAAATTCAGTTACGCCAGCAACTCTTTTGTAGATGGTAAAAGAGCTTCTTACCTGCTGGTATACCAGGCACCCGGCAGCAATGCGCTGGATGTGGCCAAGGGAGTAACGGCCACAATGGATAACTTAAAGAAGTCTTTTCCAAAAGACATTGATTATGTAGTGCCTTTTGAAAGTGTGTCGGTAGTTGAGGTCTCTATTCATGAAGTGGTGGTAACCCTGCTGGAGGCATTGGGACTAGTAATCCTGGTGGTGTTTTTGTTCCTGCAGAGCTGGAGGGCTACCCTGATACCCGTGCTGGCCATCCCTGTTTCTATCATTGGTACTTTTGCATTATTTATCCCGCTGGGTTTTACCATCAATACACTTACTATGTTTGGGTTTGTACTGGCCATTGGTATTGTGGTGGATGATGCTATTGTGGTGGTGGAAGCGGTACAGCATTATATAGACAGCGAGGGGCTGTCTCCCAAAGAAGCTACCTATAAGGCCATGAAAGATATTTCAGGACCCGTGGTAGCGATTGCGCTCATATTGGCTGCAGTATTTGTGCCAGTGGCTTTTATACCGGGCATCGTTGGCCGATTGTACCAGCAGTTCGCAATTACCATTGCTATCTCTGTATTGATATCTGCATTTGTGGCATTGTCGTTAACACCCGCTCTCTGCTCGCTGTTTTTAAAACCGATGCATTTGAGTAAACAGTCGCGCGGACTGAACCAATTTTTTTACCGGTTTAACCAATGGTTTCAACGCACCACTGATAACTACAATGCCGGGGTTAAAAAGGCCATCAAAGCCGCCCCCTATACCATTATTGTACTTATCTGTATTTTTATAGGAACGGGTTTACTTTTTAAAAGTAAGCCTACGGGTTTTATTCCCACAGAAGACGAAGGCCGTTTGTTTGTTACCTATGAATTGCCCGAAGCTTCTTCTACTACACGCAGCCTGGAAGTGCTTGACAGTGTGATGAGCATACTTAAGCAGACACCCGGCATTTCGCATTACGCGGGCCTGGGCGGTTTGAATGTAGTTACTTTCGCTTCAAAATCAAACAGCGGTACAGTATTTACACAGCTGAAACCATGGGATGAACGCAAGGACAAATCATTGCAGCTGAACAGCCTGATTGCTTCACTGCAGAAAAAATTTGCTTCTATTAAAGGCGCCAATATCATTGTTATTTCTCCGCCGGCTATTCCGGGGCTTGGACAAACAGGCGGTTTTACTTTTGAGCTGGAGCAAAAAGAAAGTACCGACGATATCAAGCAGTTCGAAAAAGTAGTACAGAATTTTGTTGCAGAGGCCAACAAAAGACCGGAGATCAGCCGCGCGTTTTCGTTTTTTACTGCACGTACCCCGGGATACCAGGTAGACGTAGACAGGGAGAAATGTAAAAAAATGGGCATCTCTATCTCCGATGTGTACGGTACCATGCAAACGTTTTTAGGTAGCCGTTATGTAAATGATTTTACTGTGTATGGCAGAAATTTCAGGGTAGTAGCACAGGCAGATACTGCCTACAGGGCGGGTATAGGCAATCTTGATAAATATTATGTACGCAACCAGGGCGGTGATATGGTGCCCCTGAGCGCTGTAGTCACTTATAAAGTAACAGAAAGTGCACCCCTGGTATCCCATTACAATCTTTTCAGAACCGCTGAGATCAATGGAGGCGCAGGTCCCGGTTACAGCAGTGGCCAGGCCATTGAAGCGCTGCGCGAAACGGCTGCCAAAGTACTGCCTGCCGGTTATGGCTATGAATTTTCGGGGTTAAGCCGTGAAGAGATCAATTCCGGCAACAGTACCATCATCATATTTTCCTTATCCATTGTGTTTGTGTTCCTTTTCCTGGCGGCTTTGTATGAAAGCTGGTCCGTTCCCTTCTCTGTACTGCTGGCAGTACCGCTGGGGGCATTTGGTGCCATCCTAACCCTTACATTGATTCCCAGGCTGACCAACAGTGTGTATGCACAGATAGGGTTGATAACACTGATAGGATTGGCCGCTAAAAATGCCATTCTAATTGTAGAGTTTGCCAAAGAAAGGGTAGACAGGGGCATGCCGCTGGTACAGGCTACCCTGGAAGCGGTAGATTTACGTTTACGCCCTATCGTTATGACTTCACTTGCATTTATTCTGGGGGTATTGCCGCTGGCTTTTGCAGAAGGTGCGGGCGCCATTGCCCGTTCTACCATTGGGTGGACGGTATTGGGCGGTATGCTGGCGGCTACCCTGCTGGCAATATTCATTGTGCCAGTATTATTTATTGTAATTACCCGGTTGGCATATGGTAAAAAGACACTGGCCGAAATGGAATTGAGGGCGAAGGAAGAGGGTGATGAAAAGGAATCCATCGGAGCCTGATAAGCGGACCGGTTTTTAATGAGAATATTTTCTGTTACAGGGATGCTGCGGCATCCCTGTTTTTGTATGATAATTAACCACATAGCTGCAGGGCATAGATTTTACCTGCAGATTTCCCCTGCGCCGTGGGTATTTCTCCTATGTGCATAAGCACTGTTTGGCATAACAAATGCAATACAGGAAATATCAAAAATCCAGCTTATGAAAAAAACCATCGTTTTAAACCTGGCGGTTATATTGCTGTATTATTTCTTATTGCGGGCGCTTCTTCCTTTCTGAAGTATTCCCCCGCTAAGCAGTAATGGTTTGATTTACAGATTCAGCCAGTAATTCATCTTAAAAACCAAAGCCCTATTTTTGTTATTGAAGAAAGGTGTGGTATAATAATTGTCTGTATACACCAGGAAGATATCGCTCATTGGCTTATACCTCCACTGAAAACGGCTGTTGATATTGAAATTGTTTGCCTGGGTATTGTATTGTATAAAGGTGGTCCAGAAAAGGCTGGTAGAGAAATTGATTTCTACCCTGGGTGCTACTAAAAACAATGCTGCATTGCCATACTGCCCCGGAAAATGAAGTTTATTGTACTCTGCCTGCAAGGCAATATTCAGGTGGGGTTGTTTGCGCAAAGACAGCAGCGCGGTTGCCTGCCGGAAGCTGCCATTATAAAAACTACCGCTTTGTACGCCCAGCACATAATTAAATAATTTCCTGATATCCGAACTGTACGTAATGCCTGCCAGTGCATACCGGTATTGCGCCGCAGGCAATGCTTTGCCTTCTGTAAAGGATACGGGAAATAACAGTTTCACATCGTTCCGCTGAGCTGTAAGACTAAGACCGGCAGTGTTTGTAAACACCATATTATAATTCAAACCCGCGCTGAATTCGTTGAATGAATTGTCCGGGTTCAGTACATAATTGCTGTTGTATTCAATGGTGTGCCGGCTGATAAAGCCTTTTACCGGTAATATCCTGTAGGTGATTTCCGTAAAGAGATTTTTATAACCCAGCCTTACACTGGTATCGCGGTCTGCATCATAGTTAAGAATGCGTTCCACAAAGCCCATATCTGTATAATAATTGGTGCCTATTGCTCCGGCGTCTACTACAACAGATAGCGCGCGGCTTGAGTAGCTGCCCCCCAGGTCAAGGTACCGGTTGTCTTTGGTAATACCGGGTTTAAAAGCGTGGTGGTAGGCGCCCCAGGCGTTCCAGGTGCCTTTCAGGTTACTGTAGTTAACATCCATGCCTGCATTCCTGCTGAATTGCTTCAGGGGATCCTGGTTTTTTTCTGTTTCAGTAAGAAAAGCCTGCTGGTTCAGGAAATAGCCTCTTATCAGGGAACGCTTCAATACACTTTGGTTAATACTTACAGCAGAATAATTCTGCCCTGCAAAATCTCCCTTACGGCCTGTCTGCATATTCATAACGCCAATGCGTGTGCGCTTTGAAAGATTGCCGCTCAGGCGGGCACCAAAAAGAATCGGGATGCGGTTGCCCCTGTTGTCGAGCCCGATGCGGCGGCTGTAGAAAGGGCGTACGGGCGGTATACCAAAATCAGCAAACAGGTCGGCATTCTCCAGGAAAAATGTACGGCGTTCGGGAAAGAATATGCTGTACCTGGTGAGATTGGTGACCTGCTGGTCTACCTCAATCTGCGAAAAATCAGGGTTAACGGTAAGGTCAAGGTTCATGGAAGAAGAAAGCGCCACTTTGGCATCGAAACCCGCATTGCCTTTTGTTTTAATATCCTGGTGCGCTTCTTTATTACTGTTGGCCTCGCCGGTAACATAGGGAATGAAGGCGATATTGCCGTTGGTGGCTGGTGGCGTGTTGTCCCAGTTCAGCGAACCTGTGTAGCCAAGGTCAACCGCTTTGAAATTCAGCGGCATTTCTGTCCAGGTGGAGTATTCATTATTGGAAAGATCAGATCGTAAAAAATTGATACCCCAAAGCATGCGATCGGGTGAGTAACGCAGGGTTTTAAATGGTATGGCTATTTCCGCGGTCCACCTGTCTGCATATCTTTTGGTGGCAGAATACCATTTGTTGTCCCAACTCAGTGTCAGGTTAGAAGAACCACCGTTCAGCTGATCGTCCGACTGCGCATTGTAGGGGTTCACTACAAAATAAAATCCACTGGTACGCTGATTAATTGGATCCAGTATAATACCTACCGCATCGTTGTTTTCATGCCCCCCATCGCGTTTCAAACTTTGCACTACCCGGGTGCCGTCATCGTACGCCACAAAGGCAAAGTAAATAAACAGGTCGTCGTAACTGATTTTTACTTCAGTTTGATTTTTAGGTTGTACGTGATCGCTCGGAAATTTTCTCCAGAAGGGCGTTGTTTTTTCAGCCTGTTGCCAAACCGCCTCATCCAGCAGGCCGTCTATTTTTATTGGACTGCCGGCCCTGTTGATATGCAGCTGGTATTGCTGCTGAAAATTGACGGTGGTCTTTTCCTGGGCAGAAAGCCAACAGAAAGACAGCAGCATATTTACCAGTAAACAGGCTTTGTAAAATCTCATAAGTTGAAGTTGGGAAACAGGGCGACAGATTTGTTGAATGGGCGGCAAATTAAATAAAAACGGATGCGCACAAGAAAATGAACATTACATTATTGAGCAGGCCGCCGGGTTTTTGATGACTGGTAAAAAAGCGGGCCCGAAAAGCAGTTTTTGTTAAAGTGCAGTTTCATTTTGGGAATAAACTAAAGAGAAAGGTCTTCGATTTTTAAGAAAAACACTTACGTAACTGCGCCAGGGAAATGATATTGGAAAAGAAATGAATATGACTGTGACAAATGTGGTATAAGCGCTGGCGTTATATTTTTCAGTCATTCAGCAGGTCGGGCCTTCTGTCGCGGGTGCGTTGCAAAGACTGCTCATACCGCCATTCTTCTATTTTTTTAGGGTCTCCACTCAGTAAAATATCTGGCACTTTTACGCCGCGGAAATCAGCGGGACGGGTATAAACGGGGGGCGCCAGTAAATTGTCCTGGAAAGAATCAAAGAGTGCAGATGTCTCATCATTCAAAACGCCCGGCAATAACCGCCCAATGGCATCTATCACCACCGCTGCAGCCAGTTCGCCGCCGCTGAGTACATAATCGCCAATAGAAATTTCTTTGGTAATATATTGTTGGCGGATGCGGTCGTCGATGCCTTTGTAATGTCCGCAAATAATGAGTAAGTTTTTCTTTAGTGAAAGTTGGTTGGCAGTTGACTGGTTGAAGTTGTTGCCGTCCGGGGTCATATAGATGATCTCATCGTAGGCATGTTCTTTTGAGAGTGATTCGATGGCATTGGCCAGTGGTTCGGGCATCATTACCATACCGGCGCCGCCGCCATACTGGTAGTCGTCTACCTGTCCGTATTCGTTTACCGCCCATTTGCGCAGGTGGTGTACGTTTACTTCCAGCAAACCCTTTGTCTGCGCACGTTTCATAATACTGTGCTGCAGGGGACTTTCCAGTAGTTCAGGTACAACCGACAGGACATCAATCTTCATGCGGCAAACTTAGGCGTTATTTTAAATTTTGAATGGTAAATTTTGAATGGGCAGTGCAAGGGCATACAGCATCTGAAATGCTATTGAAATGTAAAAAGCAGTAGTGTAACTAATACTTAATCCGTCGTAAAGTCATCCAGGTCGCGGCGTTCTTTCTTGGTGGGTCTTCCAATCTTGCTCTGTCTTTTGCCGGTATTAAAACTGGAACTTTGAAACTGCAGGCGGTCCAGTTCTTCTGCGGGGGTAATATCAATATAGAATTTAATGGCTTCGCTGAACTGCACGCGTTTTTCAAGAAGTCCGGTTACTTTGATGCGCCAGCGTTTGGCTTCTGTTTTTACCTCGTATTCATCGCCCACATTTACTGTTTTTGCA
>JANPGT010001002.1:0-1720 GCA_031424135.1 Chitinophagaceae bacterium | reverse complement strand
GCCAATTATATCCGCCTGTTGAAATTGCCGCCGGATATACAGGTGGCGGTGCGTAATGGCAGCCTTACCATGGGGCATGCACGTGCGTTAATCAATGTAGATACGGTAGACAAGCAGCTGTATATCTACCACGAGGTATTGAACCGTAAACTCTCTGTACGCCAGACGGAAGAACTGGTACGCAAGCTGTATAAATCTGCAACACCCGTTAAACAATCTGTAAATTCCGGCCTGCCGCACGCGTATAAAAAAATAGAAGATAATTTAGCGTCGCACTTCAGCACCAAGGTAAGGCTCAATCATAACAAAAAAGGTTATGGCAGCATCAGCATTGAGTATTACTCGCTGGAAGATTTTAACAAATTACTGGAACAGCTGGGCATAGCTGCACATTAACATTATCAATGACAATCCGTTTCTTTTTTTTACTGTTGACTTCCCTTGTCTGCGGCCTTTTTTCTTTTGCGCAAAAAAAAGACAGCAGCGGACTGCGGATATTGGGCGTTGATTCCGTGGCCATACAAGAGGTGGCGCTGGACAGTAACGGTAAAAAGAAACACAGTCCCCGCAAAGCTACCATCCGCTCTGCCATCTTACCAGGTTGGGGCCAGATCTACAATAAGAAATACTGGAAATTGCCGATTGTATACGGCGCACTGGGGGTAACCGGTTACATCTTTAATTACAACCGCATTCAGTACAATAAAGTAAAGTATGCTTATTTCTATGTGATTAACCGGAAAACGGCAGATTCCAGCAAGTATAAACTTGCCCTTGTAGATCCGCAGTTAAAAAGCAGGGCAGAAGCATTGGATTCTTATTCGCTGCAGTTGTACCGTAATGAGTTCAGAAAAGACATTGACTATTCCGTTTTGTTCTTTCTTTTCTTCTGGGCCCTGAACGTGGTAGATGCTACGGTAGACGGTCACCTGAAAGACTTTGATGTAAGTGATAACCTGAGCATGAAGCTAAAGCCCACCATCAATACATTGCCCAATACCCTGGGTGTAAGCATGGTGTTTACCATTGGCAAGCACCCGCCGAAGAACAAGTTTAACCTGCCATAAATATTGAACTGAGCTGGCCGGTGATGACACCATAGCCGTCAACTTAAGAAAAGCTAAAATTAATTGGGGGCTGCCCTATCTGTACTTTTTTCCTTTTAACAGTATCGCCTCAAAGCCGGCGGGCTTCGTACCACCGACGCCACTGATTTTTCCTCTTAGGCTATAACTGAGCTTTTGGATATAGCTGTGCCATTGCAAGTAGCAACTGCAGCACAAAGCTGACGGAAAAATAGGCGGCTTACGGAGGTACGGGTGTCAACCTGATAAAATGCATACATCATGCATTAACAAGTTACAGGGGTGGATAAACCTTAATTTGACGGCTATGGTGATGACACCGAGCCAGGGAGCTGTGGTTGCGCACTTCGCTGTGCGCAGGCAGGGCGCTTAGCATTGGCTGGCAGCCGGTGGATAAATAACAAATTTGCAGAACTGTAATTCAAGTTGAGATGCAGAAAGTCATCATAACCCATCATGAAAATCATAATAATCTGCGTTCTATCCTTTTGCCGCATAATTTTTCGTACTTTTACCGGCTGAATTAAATGGGGCTGTATTGGTTTTGACAGCATAGATCTTTGAGAGTGTAAGCATGCAGTGCGTTGTGTAATCAGCACTTTAATCTTGAATACTCAAACTTCAAATGGCAATAC
>JANPGT010001001.1:0-1940 GCA_031424135.1 Chitinophagaceae bacterium | reverse complement strand
CCCTAGTACCGCCAGCTTTTCAAATCTGCATTTTTGGGTGAGCGCTTGCCAATTTCCTGCGTCCACTTTTTTATATACATGCTGTGGTAACGCAGGCGGCTGATATAATTGGGCTGAGTGGGATCACCATTCCAGCAATGTTCTGCACGGTCGCCATAGGCCACTTCACAGTTACACACCGGGTTTTGCAATTGTTTCAGCATGTCTTCGGCAGTATACACAGCGTTGTTCAGGTAATAGCTGTCCATATCGCCCACATAGATATGAATTTTGTCTTTTAGCTTTTCGCCCAGGACAGCCCAATCGCGTTTAATGATATGAGTGAGGTCAAAATGTTCCTTCCAGTAGGCAGCCACACTGCTGTCTATAACGCCGGTGTATTTATCAAATATTCTCTTAGGGTAGCCGTCCTTATCCATGGGCGAGAAAACCGCTTCCCATATATCAAACTGCTCGCCGCTGCGGCTGCGCGTACCCGTTGCCAGCTCGCGCTGGTTCATGTCTTTTACAGTGGTGGTAAGATGACCCAGGTAATCGCGGTAACCGGGGCGTAATGTCTTCTTAAAATCGCCGCTGTAGAAAGCATTTTTATCACCATAAATATTTACGGTGGTATAATGATGGAAATCGATGGGGTCCGGACAGGCAGCATAGCAGCCATTGAATTCATCGGGGTAAAAGACCTGTGCCGCCAGCACTTCCCAACCACCGGTAGAACCGCCATACATAAACCTGGCCCATCCCTGGCCGATGCCACGGAATTGCTTTTCAATGGCGGGTATCAGTTCATAGGTAATAGCATCTCCGTAGGGGCCAATACTGGCAGAGTTTACCGCGTAGGAATCGTCGTAATAAGGGTTGGCATGCTGTATTTCTATGGCCAGCACCCGCGGAAAGCCAGGCCCCGTCCATTGCCTGTAAAAATCATAGGCTTCCTGCTGTATAATTTTGTTGTAGCCGCTGATGCGGAACCGCAGGTTGGTATCTATCGGTATATTGGTGTCTGGCGGCACGGTGCGGAAGCCATCAAAATCTGCCGGAAAATGACCGTGAAAAATAGCCAACGGATACTTTACTGAAGGGTGGGTATCAAAACCTTCGGGCAATAGAATATGCGCTCCAAGGTACATGGGCCGGCCCCAGAACTCAGTAAGCAGTTTGCTTTGTATCTTAATATGTTTGATATACTTGCTGTCTCCCGGTTCCTTAATGGGCGGAATGGTTTCAGTAATAGAAAGCCCTGTTTCATTACTTGCAGCAGGATCAAAATGAATTTTTACAGGTACGGAGTAAATATTGCCAGGGGCTATATTCCAGTGCTGGCCCTCGCCCCTGTCCATAGGCAGTTTTACCGTTTGCCCGGTTTTCAGGTGAAAGGTTTCGTATTTGTGCAGCAACACCTGCACATAATAATCACCTGCGGGAACATCTTTTAACCTTTCCAGCGGGTAGCCAAAAGCATGCATGTCTACCAGCTGCGAAGTACCGGGTTGCCAGTTTTCTGCATCCATACCAAATACCAGCTGTGTGTGGTCGTCGTCGCCCGCCTGGAACCGCGGTTCTGCATGATTATTAGTAGAAAGCAGCAGGAGCAGCCGTCCGTCCAGCGCCGCTGGCTGCAGGGCAGGAGCGATGGTAACGCGGAAGGTTTGTGCATGGCCGGCAGTAATGGCCATTAGAAGCAGGAAGCTGAAGATGGATATACGCATAAGCAGGTGGTTATACTTAAATATAAAAATTTATAGGGGGAGTAAAAAAAGAGATTTGTTATTAAGTCCGATTCTCTCTTTTTCCAACAGTGTCCGGTGGATAAGCAGGACCGCGGGGACCGTGGACTGCTGTCTCCACCTAATGCGACCTGTCAATCTTGCCAGTGTAAAACAGCCCCGGTAATCATTTTATATTACACAAAGCACCAGCTACCTTTCAGTAAGGGCTGG
>JANPGT010001000.1:0-4121 GCA_031424135.1 Chitinophagaceae bacterium | reverse complement strand
TAATATCCATGTTCGTTGTATTATCAACCGTAACAAAACCCTATGCTGACCGTATTATTCATTATTGCCGTTACACTCTTTAGCGCCTCGGGCTTAACCCGCAGTGGCACGCGCAGCAACCGCAGACAAGGTGCAAGCGGGGTATCATCCATTTTTTTATCACAACAAATGCCAGGCTTGAGAACTGTGCTGTCATCCGCGGCAGCAGCTATTTGCAAACTTTTGCCATTGGTAAAACTTTGTGCTGAACAGCAGCGCAGCTATCCTGTATGCATTGAAGGAAATACAATTAATCCGTTATTTATACATATAAATGAAGAAAGGTATCCTGCCCATAATGTCGTAATATTTTGAGACAATAGATTCAGGTTATCAGGAATGATTTGATTTAAATCCATACCCTACATGAAGACAATTTTACGAATGCTTTTACTGGTGTTCAGCTTCCAGGCCGCCACCGCACAGATAACCACCCCCGTAGTGAGGGCTAATTTTGGTGTAGACGGGGAGTTACGCAGTAACTACTTTTATAATTTCCCCCAGTCGGGCAACGATGATTGGTTCCGTTTTCCGGCTACGCCCGGTAGTGGCGATTTTGTAATTGATACAACGGGCGCCACTGGTATGGTAGCCCGGTATGCCATTGACCCGGCTTTCCGCCGGCTTCCTTTTTTTCGCACCATGCGTTACCCCGCCTATTCACTTATGAATAACAAGCGCATCATTGATGCCGTTTTTATACGCGACTACCATGGAGACGATTCTACCAGTTTTGGCGGAGGTAATAAAAATGGAATGAGCCCGCAGAACTGGCTATGCCCTACATCACAATCCGTTCCTGACAAGAACGAGATCCTGGATATGTTTGTGCATGTAAGGCGCGAAGGTCCAGGATCAAAAGATTCGCTGTGGATGTTTGGCGGACTCTCTATTGAAAATACCACCGGCGACCGTTATTTCGATTTTGAGATGTACCAGACAGATATTTATTATGACCGCCCTTCCGGTAAATTCTATGGCTATGGCCCCGATGCCGGGCATACCCGGTGGCAGTTTGACAAAAAAGGGGATATTACCGTACCGGGAGACATCATTTTTACAGCAGAGTACTCTACCTCGGCCTTAACTACCGTAGAAGCCCGTATCTGGGTCGATGAGGCTTCAACCTTAATGACACCCCTTGATTTTGACTGGACGGGTTCATTTGACGGTGCTTCAAATGGTTCACAATACGGCTATGCAGGCATAAGACCCAAGACCGCAGGTGCCTTTTATACGGGGCTGACAGGTTTGGCAAATACCTGGGCCGGCCCTTTTGCACTGATACGCACCGACAACAGTGTAGTGACCACCTATACCGCTAACCAGTTTATGGAGTTCTCCATTAACCTTACTAAAATAGGACTTGACCCGGTAAACCTGCTGGGCAACAACAGTTGTGGTATGCCTTTCAGACGCATCCTGGTAAAAAGCAGGGCCTCAACCTCTTTTACCGCTGCCCTGAAAGATTTTGTTGGACCATTTGACTTCTTTCTTGCCCCCAGGGCCAAGATTGCAGCAAATATTCCATTTTTCTGCGGATCAAATACTGGTGTAACCACCATCAGCGTAACAAATCCCCTTTCTACTTCGGTATACACCTGGAGCACGCCCAATGGCACCATTGTAAGCACCAGTGCAGACGGCACTTCAATTACAGCCACCACTGTTGGTACTTATATTGTAACCCAGCAGCTACAGACGGGTTGCTCTACCTATGCCACTGATACCATATCTATTATTTCAGATGCTAATTGTGCGCTGCTGCCCAGGAACCTGGAAGATTTCAGGGGGCTGCTGAAGATCGACAATACAGTTGATATCAGCTGGCGGGTTTCTGATAACCACGATGTGAAAGATTTTACCGTAGAGCGCAGCACTGATGGCATTCACTTTACGCCAGTAGCCAAAATAAGCCCTAACGATAAAACCGGCAGCACCAGTTATAAAATAACCGATGATATCAGCAATACAGAAGCATACACTATATATTACCGTTTAAGAACAACAGATATCAATGGCACTGCACAGGTAAGCAGGATAGTGTCGGTTACGCTGAAAGCCATCACCCAGTTGAAAGCGGCCATTGTACCCAACCCGGTAAAAGATATTCTACGTGTAAACATTTATTCACCTGCAGACAGGAATGTTCAACTGGCCATCTATGACAATGCAGGCAGGCTGTTGCAAACAATCAATCAGCATGTGGTAAAGGGAAATTCAGTGATCAGCCTGAGTGGTTTCAAGAATTGGGAAAGAGGCGTATACCCTGTTAAAATAACTTCGGGTAGTGAGTCGTTAGTAGAGAGGCTGGTACTGGTAAAGTAACCGTCCCGTTTAAAGCATTTAATAAAAACAAGCAATGGTCCGTTTCCGGCAACGGTCCGGAATACCATTGCCTGTTTTAATAATAAGACCTAAATCCAATATTCCTTCAGAATGAAAAATTTCATTACTGTCCTCCTGGTCATGGCGGCCGTGCAGCACCAGTCGGCAGCACAAGCACCGGTAGCTTCCCGGGTTATCAACAGCACCGGGGGCAGCTTCAAAAACAACAGCTATATACTTGAATGGAATGTGGGAGAAACGGCGCTGGTAAACCAGTTACAGTCTTCCGCTGCAGACGGCAATTATATGTTCACCAATGGACTGCTCCAAACTTTTGCGCTGTTTCCCAAAGCTGTCAGCAAAAGATTCCGCGATGAAGACATCCGCATACTTCCCAACCCCACACCCGGCAACCTGCAGGTAAATTTTCAAACGCCCGAAACAGGACAGATGAAAATGGTATTGTATGATGGAGCGGGCCAGGTGCTGTATACAAAAGAATTTATCAGCACGGGTAGTTTTCATACAGAGAAAATCAACATGACCGGGTTCAGCAACGGCACCTATATGCTGCAGATTAGTGTAAACGCCGGAACAGATCCAGGCATCAGCACTACCGGCTCCTATAAAATTATCAAGCTCCAATAATACTAACCCCAGCAAAATCCAGGTTTTTATGAAAAAATATCTACTCCTTTTTGTGCATGTGATGACGGCTGTCATTGTGTTTGCACAGGCGCCTGCACAAATAAACTACCAGGGTGTAGCCCGAACCGTAAAGGGAAGCGTCTTATCCAACCAGGCGGTTTCATTGCGTTTAACCATCCATGATGGAAGCGTTAATGGAACGGCCGTATACCAGGAAACACGCAGCCTGCGCACCAATAGCTTTGGAATGTTTACAGTTGCTATTGGCAGCAGCGGTGCCAGCACTGCTACGGGTACCCTCAGCAGTGTTAACTGGAGTACCGGGGCAGGTAAATTTCTGCAGGTAGAAATGGATCCGGAAGGACGCAATAATTTTATAGATATGGGAACCTCGCAGTTGCTGAGTGTTCCATTTGCTTTTCACGCCGCAAGTGCGGCGCCGTCAGGAACCGCGGGTGGTGGCCTTGCAGGCAGCTATCCCAATCCAGGTATTGCCCCCGGCGCGGTGAATACAGCGGCCGTACAGGATGGTGCTATTACTGCAGAAAAACTGGCACCCGGGGTAATTCCTGCCTTTCTCTCTGCCAGGATTAAAATAGCAGACGGAAGCATTACAGCTGCTAAACTGGCCCCTGGTGTAATACCCACCTCATTCCCCATTGTTGGAACGGCCGGTGGCGATTTAACCGGCGCATACCCAAGTCCTTCAGTAGCGCCCGGCGTTATAACCACCAACAAACTGGCCGATAATGCAGTAACAACTACAAAAATTGCAGATGGCGTTATCACCCTGTCTAAACTGGCGACCGGTGTAATACCCACTTCATTGCCCATTGTTGGAACAGCGGGTGGTGATTTAACCGGCGCTTATCCAAATCCTTCGGTGGCACCCGGCGTCATTACCACCAATAAACTGGCTGACAATGCTGTTACGGCAGTAAAAATTACGGATGGTACCATTACTGCCGCTAAACTGGCGCCCGGTGTGATACCTACCTCACTTCCTGCCAGCGGAACAGCAGGTGGTGATTTAACCGGTAGTTTTCCCAATCCCACAGTAGCAAACGCGGCTATCAACACCAATAAAATTGCAGATGGATCAGTAA
>JANPGT010000999.1:0-2468 GCA_031424135.1 Chitinophagaceae bacterium | reverse complement strand
CTTGCCTTCTATTCTTAATTTACCTACTTCACGGGCGGCAGTTTCAGAACCGTATTGTACAAAATCATTGTAGCCGATAACTTCCGCTTTAATAAAACCTTTTTCAAAATCGGTATGGATGACACTGGCAGCCTGCGGCGCTTTCCATCCTTCGTGAATGGTCCATGCCCTTACTTCCTGTACACCTGCGGTGAAGTAAGTATACAACTGCAGTAATTTATAAGCAGAGCGGATTAATTTATTGAGCGCAGGTTCAGTCATTTTATATTCTTCCATGAACAATTGCTTATCGTCTTCGTTGTCCATCTCTGCAATCTGCGCTTCAATGGAATTGTTCATTACAATCACTTCGGCTTTTTCTGCCGCCACTGCTGCTTTCAGGGTGTCAGAATATTTATTGCCGGTATGCATAGACGCTTCGTCTACATTGGCTACATACAAAACGGGTTTGGCGGTCAGCAGCATCAGGTCGGCAACGGCTACCAGCTCTTCTTTGTCCAGGCTCAGTTCGCGGATATTGCGACCCTGATCAAGGTGCTGTTTGCAGCGTTTCAGCACTTCGTATTCTGCTTTCTGTTTGGGGTCGGCGGTCTTCAGTAATTTCTCTGCCTTCGACAATTTCTTATCTACGCTTTCCAGGTCTTTCAACTGCAGTTCTGTGTCAATGATCTCTTTGTCGCTCACCGGGTTAATGGCACCTTCATCGCGCAGGATATTTTCATCTTCAAAACAGCGTATCACGTGCACGATGGCGTCTACTTCGCGTATATTGGCCAGGAATTTATTACCCAGCCCTTCGCCCTTGCTGGCACCGCGTACCAGTCCGGCAATGTCTACAATTTCTATTTGTGTAGGAACGGTGCGGTTGGGCTTTACCAGTTCCGCCAGTTTGTCGATGCGTTCATCGGGCACGTTTACCAGTCCCATATTGGGCTCTATGGTGCAGAAGCGGTAATTGCTGGCCTGTGCTTTGGCGCTGGTGCTTACCGCGTTAAATAAAGTTGATTTCCCCACGTTTGGCAATCCTACAATTCCGGCTTGTAAACCCATTTTGGTTATTTTAAATTTTGTATTGTAAATTTTTAATTCCTCACGACTCACGCCTCACGCCTCACGCCTCACGCCTCACGCCTCACGCCTCACGCCTCACGCCTCACGCCTCACGCCTCACGCCTCATTTTCCGGGCGCAAATATAGTGTTTTGCCCGCTGATGTGAATTCACCCGGATCAATTAACTTCAGCACCTAATCAACCGGTTTTTATGGCTTTAAGCAGGATTTGGAGCGCTTTTATCATTATCGCGATTCTGGTAGCAGGCATAAAATTTATTGCGGGGTCTGAGCCCCAGGTCTTTGCTTCTATGGTGACCGGCAAAAAAGGCGATTCTGTACAGGTTAAGCAGATGGACCTGGCAGCGGCTGATCCGGCCCTGGTAAAGGCACTTGATACCGTGCAGCGGGTGAAGCAGGGCGATCTCACTTACAAAAAGGAAGGCGGTATGGTTACCGCGGTGAAGCTGCAGGTGGCCAATGGCATTATTGACACCTGTTGGGATGCCGTAGATATCTGCCTGAAACTGATAGGTATTTTGTCGCTGTTCATCGGCTTTATGAATATTGCGGAGAAAGCAGGTGGTATTAACCTGCTGTCAAGAATTGTAGGACCTTTTTTCTCGAAGCTTTTTCCCGGCGTTCCCAAGGGCCATCCGGCCATGGGACATATGATTATGAATTTTTCTGCCAACCTGCTGGGGCTGGACAATGCGGCTACGCCTTTCGGACTGAAAGCGATGGCCAGCCTGCAGGAAATCAATCCGAACAAAGAAACCGCTTCAGATGCGCAGATCATGTTTCTCTGCCTGCATGCCGCAGGGTTAAATATTATACCCATCAGCGTTATTGCCATCCGCGCATCGCAGCATGCCAGTAATCCTACCGATATTTTTATTCCCTGTATGATTGTCACTTTTGTGGGCACCATTGCCGCCATGCTGATTGTATCATTCAAACAAAAAATAAATGTACTGCAGCCGGTGATTGTTGTTTGGGTGCTGGGCATTTCTGTGGTCATAGCCTTGCTGGTACTGTATGTTACCCGGCTGAATGCGGCCGGTATTCAGTCGTTTTCCGCTGTGCTGAGCAATGGCCTTATTTTGCTGGTGTTTTTGCTGATTATAGCAGGGGCGGTGTATAAAAAGATTGATGTGTTTGACGCGTTTATTGATGGTGCCAAATCCGGTTTCGATACGGCCATCCGCATTATTCCCTACCTGGTAGGCATATTGGTAGCCGTTAGTATGCTGCGCACCAGTGGCGCTTTTGATGTGGTGATCAACGGCATCAAAAGTTTTTTTGCCATGCTGGGTGCCGATACCCGTTTTGTAGAAGGCCTTCCTACTGCCTTAATACGGCCGTTAAGCGGCGGCGCTTCCCGGGGTATGATGGTGAGCACCATGACTACCTATGGG
>JANPGT010000998.1:0-4712 GCA_031424135.1 Chitinophagaceae bacterium | reverse complement strand
GTTTGTTGCTTCCATAGCTCCCAATTTTCTTTGCGCTTGCCCACGGGGTATACAAAGGGCAGGCCCAGTACAAAAACGGTTGCGGGTTTTGCCCTCTTTACTTCCTGCAATAACTGCCGGTAACCGTTTTCAAAGTCATTGGCAGTTTGCTGATCCGGTTTATTCTCCACTGCTGCAGCTGTATCATTTATCCCTACCAGTATGCTAAGTACACCGGGTTTCAAATCCAGCGTATCTTGCTGCCATCTGTTTTGTAAATCCGGTACCCGGTTGCCACTGATGCCGCGGTTATAAAATGTGTGACCAGCAGCCGGGAAATCGGCTCCCACGCGGCTGGCTACCGCAAATGCATAACCGTGCCCCATGATGTGATTGGGGTCTGTACTCCGTCCGCGGTTGCCATCCGTAATAGAATCACCCTGGAATAAAAAGACCAGCCCTTTGTCATTGTCGCCGTATTGTCCATCTGAAGTGGCTGTGGCAGCAGTGGCCAGCAATGCAGGCGTTAGCAAACCTGCAGCGGCAATAAATTTACGTCTTGATAAACTTCGCTTCATGTGCTGTACCATTAATTACTGATGCCTTTAATATCGTACTTCCATTTGCCCGTGCTGATATCCAGCTGCCAGGGCCTGGGTTCTGGCAACCACAATTTACCATCGCCAATTTCAAGCGGCATCCAAAGGTAGCGCGACTCCCACTGGGTACGCGGCCGCCAGATATCGCCCATAAAAATAACGGTGGTGGAAGCAGAACCCGTTACTTTTATCATCATGGTAGATTGTGACCCATAGGTATTTTTTTGCGGTGGTGCAATGTCTTTAAAAGTGGTCCATGGCCCTTCCAGCGAGGGCGCGGTGGCGTATTTATTGGGGTTGGCATTCCACCCGGTCAAAGCAGAACCGATGGCATAGTACAAACCATTGTAATGAACAATGGCGCCACCTTCCATATGTTCTTTTACCAGGCTCATTTCCTTTTCTACATCCATATAGTCTTCAGACAATTTTGCAATCCGGAAGCCAAAGGGACGGTCTTCAAAAACCAGGTAAGCAGTACCATCATCGTCTATAAACTGTCCTATATCACGGCTCTCGTGCCCCAGCGGACGGAACATTTTAACGTAGGTAAAGTTCCCATCCGGTTTATCACTCACGGCAATGGCTACACTGGCCAGTTTATAGCTGGCATTGTCTATGTGAAGGTACATTACATACTTGTTGGTTTTGGCATTGAAAAAAACCTTGGGGCGTTCCAGTACCCAACGGCGTCCCAGGTTTTCCGGATCGGCCAGCTGCAAAACATCGCCCCTGAATTTCCAGTTCATCAGATCGTCCGATGTATAGCAGCTTACATAACGCTTATTGGAATCGAGCCCGTATTGCGCCCGTTCTTCTCCGTACCAGTAATACGTATTTTTTATTTTAATGATGCCGCCACCATGTGCCTGTACATGGAGGCCTCTGTTATCAGGCCATGATTCGCCCGGACGAATGGAAGTAATGCGGGTACCGGTATTTTTTTTACCCGCAGTACAGCCGCAACAAAAAATATAAATGATTGCTACCAGTAAGCTCAGCAGATTTTTTTTCATACTTATATATTAAAAAAGAAAATCCTTATACCCTTCATTGCAATGCTCTCAAAGCTTTAGTAATTGCAGCCGCTTTTATACCTGCCTGTTCCAGCGGCATACCTGCAGTCATTTCCGGCCTTGTATGCCCGGTAGCCGTAAGCCAGGCATCCTTCATAAAATTTTGCCGTTCTGACAGCAACCTGAATATTTCAGGGCCATTGACCTGCGCTGCCATCACCGATTTTATGTCAGGGTAATTCAGCACCCGCTTTTCCCGCAGGTGCAGCAACAGCTGCCTGGCCATCAGCCAATGACCAGCCTCGCCGGGATGCACACCGTCATTGGCCAGTGCAAACCCGCCGATACCAAAAGACTTGTCCAGCTTACGGTGGGCTTCCAGGTATTGTTTCATCGGAAAATGAATATCTGCCACTTCCCATCCGGCTGATTTTTGTTGCAACAAGATCCAGCTGGCATAGGCATCCAGCACAGCTGCATAACCTTTAGCCCCGGCACGCTGCTCATCGTACACCGGCGGTGTTACCATAATTACCCTTGCGCCGGTGCTTACCAGTGTATCGTGCAACCACTGCATGCCCTGCCGGTATTGTTGAAAACGCTTTTCATCCAGCGGAAGATAGATGCCATCGTTCATACCATAGTTGGCAAAAATAATGTCCGGCTTCAGCAATGTAAGTATGCGGTGCAGTCTTTCGTGCAGGTCGGGCCGTGGAAACCGGCCACCAGCATGCCCCTCTTCCGATAACCCGGAAACAGTTTCACTCGGCAGACCAAGGTTGATAAATTCGATTTTGTGTGAGGGATGCCATACAGTATAACAGGCTTCAATATCCGTAATATAGGCGCCGCTATAGGTAATGCTGTTGCCCAGGAAAAGCACGGTATGCACGCTGGTATCCAGCGGCTGCGAAAATGTAGTAGTAAGGGAGAAAATCCAACCACCAATACCCAAAAAGTATTTTTTCATGGCCTGCTTTGAACAGGAAAGATAATAAACAATTGCCTTGGGAAGTCAAACACAGAAGATACAGACAGCATTAGTGGCCGGGCAGGAACAAGCCCTGAAAAAAACATAAAGGCCATAGGTGAACTATGGCCTTTATGGCATTGGGGATACTGGCGTTTAATTATTTTGCCAAATCACGCAACGCTTTAATCTTATCGTGCGAAGCCCGCAACATTTGTTTTTGTGCTTCCAGCGTAGTGCGGATATAACCAGGGATATGGGTTTCTGCCAGTGCATCCTTGTACGCGGCCTGGGCAGCATCTTCACCACGCTCGCAGTTGGCCAGTACAGCATGACGGTCGTGCCCGGTAAATACCGCTTTTACATCCATCCATGCCCGGTATAATTTACCTGCAGTAGTAGTACCCGCTTCAAACTCACCGCCAAGCGCTTGCACTTCACCGGCAAGATCAAGCCTGATCTTACGGCTTTCGTCTATCATATTTTTGAACAGTGATTTTAAATCAGCATCAGCAGCACTGGTTTCTTCCAATGCTCTTTCATAACCCACAATCCTGTCGTTGTTAATCACTACCAAATCATTCAGTGTTTCGATAGTTTCTGTTGTTGTTGCCTGCATAGTGATAAATTTTAAAGTGATTAATAAAATATTCAGCTGTCAAGAATTCAATTAATATGCCGGTATAGGCAAAGCGCAATACAGCGCTGTATTTGCCGGAATTGGTGCTGTAATTCCCCATTACGGTGAATATATTTATCAGTAGCGAAAGATCCATCCCACGGCGGCATGCAGCAAAACATATACGGATGCGGTATCCGGGCATTTGGTGGAAGCAGCTGTTATGGGTATGCCGCAGTTTGATCCAAAGACCAGTAATGATACAGGTTCAAAAACACTAAGCGTGTACTTTAAGGCAATTTATCGTGCCACGGATTAATCTTGGTGACTTGGCCCTGTTTGGACAACCCTGGCACGTAAAATAGCTTCAAGCCGCTATTGCTTTTAAAGAAATATTTCACTGCCACCAATTTAAACTGAGACTATACGCTGTTACGGCGGCCAAATAAAATAGGCAATTCTTTCTTAATTTCAGGCCATGCAAGAAAACCTGCTGCTGATATTAACATTGCTTTTCCTCAGCTCTATGCTTACCATGCTGAGCGAAAAACTGCGTATCTCCTACCCTATTTTCCTGGTGATTGCCGGTTTACTTATCAGCTTTATTCCGGGTATACCGGTAGTCAGTTTGCATCCTGATCTTGTATTCCTGATATTTCTTCCTCCCCTGCTCTATGCCGCCGCCTGGAATACTTCCTGGAAAGATTTTTGGCAGCTGAAAAGGCCCATTATTATGCTGGCAGTAGGCTTGGTCATATTTACCTCCACCGCCATTGCCTTTACCGCGCATGCGATAATACCGGATTTTCCGCTGGCGCTGGGTTTCCTGCTGGGAGGTATCATTTCCCCGCCCGATGCGGTAGCTGCGGCATCTGTATTACAAACCATGAGCATTCCCAAACGCGTGCTTACCATACTGGAGGGCGAGAGTTTAATCAATGACGCTTCATCGTTGATTGTTTTCCGGGTGGCGTTGACCGCTGTAGCTACCGGGCAGTTTTTTTTCTGGAAAACAACCGGTGATTTTTTTGTAGTCGCGTTGATGGGTATTGTTGTGGGGCTGGTGATCGCCAATATCATCTACGCAGTGCACCGCTTTCTGCCCACTACCGGCAGCATTGACACAGCACTCACCATTATTTCTCCGTATATCATGTATATCACTGCTGAACATTTTCATTATTCCGGGGTAATGGCGGTAGTCAGCGGCGGCCTTTTTTTAAGTTTCCGTTCCAACGAAATTTTCAGCTACAGCTCGCGTATACAGGTGTACTCTTTCTGGCAAACGCTTACTTTTCTTTTAAACGGGCTGGTATTTATTTTAATTGGCCTGCAACTGCCTTCTATTACCACAGCACTGGGCCAGTATTCTGTAGCCGTGAGTATATTCTATGCGGTGGTGATAAGCCTTATCACCATTACACTGCGCATTGTATGGGTGTTTCCGGGCGCCTACCTGCCCAGGATACTCTCAAAGAAAATAAGGCTGCGCGAAAAAAGGCCTTCGTGGCAGAGTGTTTTTGTAGTAG
>JANPGT010000997.1:0-3402 GCA_031424135.1 Chitinophagaceae bacterium | reverse complement strand
GCTCATGGCATTTTCAGGGATGGATCTGCCACCGCTGGTAAGGTAGTCTGTCAGATCAATACTTTCATCACCCAGCTGCATCCGAACAACACGCATTCGTAAACCGAACAAGCCCTGCAGCTCTTCGTATGGAGTACCAGCTATTTCCAGGTCACTGATTTTTTTAAATCCGAGCACATCCCTGTAAAATTGTATGGATCGTTCCATATTGCTTACTGTTATCCCCACGGTGGCTACTTTTTTTACCTGTGCAGGAAGTGCTGAGTGCATCAAACTGGTAGCAATTACAGCCACCAGCAGTTTTAATATAGGTTTCATCATATATTATAAATCGGGTTAAAATAATGTTTTGAATTCTTTTACGCTGCTTTCTTCCGGCAGCCTTGATGCAGCAGTCCAGTTCTTAAAAGTATAACTGGCGCAAAGCATTCCTGCCACCGGTACAAGCATATATATCCAGAAAGTAGTGTAGATATGTGCGGGTACAGCCGCCGCAAAACTGCGGGCTGGGTTCATACCAAACCCACTTACGGGGCCGGCAAGTATGACGTACAGGCAAACCAGGCAGCCTGCCATCCATCTTGTATAGTTTTTCAGGGCATGGTGTGCAGATGTAAATAATACCATTGTCATGGTGATAAATGCAATGGCAAACTCTACCAGCATTGCCGGAACTATACCATATTTACCTGGTATAGTGACCACCGAATGGACGGGCGCAGCTGTTAATGATGGGCCTATTAGCCATTGCATCAGGTAGACGGCTGCGGTGCCACCGGCAAATTGAAACAGGATATAGAAGACGGCATCCCAATGACAGATTTTACCCAGGTGTAAAAAAGCCAGGGTGACTGCCGGGTTGATATGTGAACCGGAAGGGCTTGTGAGTGGGCTATAGAATATAAATAGCGCTGTTGCTCCCATCATAAGACCCATTATTACGGTGCGCAGGAAATTATTTTGAATAGCCAGGTGTAAGAGGGCATTTTTCCCTTCCAGCAGGGCGCTGAAAAAGCAGGCCGAGATCATGAAGATGGCAAGTCCCAGCGCTTCCTGCAAATAATGCTTCCAGTTCTTCCTGAAGGAAGCGCTGAATTGTGTTAAACCTCCTTTACCGGTGACGATGCGTATGGGCATTGCTCTCATAGTGTAAAGAGAAAATAATATTGTAAAAGCAATTGTCAATCACCTGACTGTAGCGATGATTTTGATGCCGGCGGGTGCATATGGGTGAGCTCTCGTTCAAGGAAATAATTCAATAACGTTCTGATGACGGCAATCGCAGCCAGTTTGCCAATATCATTCCAGCTGGGTGCTACCGCGGTAGCCAATACGTCGGCACCTAGTAACAGTTCCAGGGAAACGGCCACCGAACTTCCAAAATGTACACGGATGGTTTCTTTGGTAATTTTTGCGGCTGGTTTTTTCAGTAAGGAAATATAGGTGTACAAAGTTTTTATAACAGCAATGCCAATAATAACAGCCGCCAGTATTTCTACTGCATGGCTGATAGTAAGGGTGATATTTTTTGCCAATTCTTCCATTTATAAAAAGGCCCCCGGGAACAGGGGCCCGGTTTAACCAGACCAACTGCTATATGAAAAAAAATTACTGTGCAGGAACGGGTGAAGTTTGCAGCATGGATTTCGCAGATAAAACATGCCGAATAATATGTTCGCTTACCCTTAAAGCATTGGCCGCAATAGTAAGTGCGGGGTTGAAAGCGCCGCAGCTGGGAAAGAAACTTGCATCTGTTACATACAGGTTGTCTACATCATGTGCCTTACAGTTAATATCAAGCACCGATTTTTCTGGATCCGTTCCAAACCGAAGTGTACCGTTCTGGTGACTCATGCCGCTTATATCCAAATCATAGCCGGCCCACTGAACATCCTTGTAGTCCGGATCCAGTTCACCCAACTGTATAAAAACCTGTTTCAGTTTTTCTTTTAACTTTTCATAGGCGGCGTAATTGGTCCTGGTATAATTTACTTTTATGCTTCCGTCTTCACGAAGTGTAACCCGGTTGTCTGCATCCGGTAAATCTTCTGCGGTTAGCCAGAAATCAATCGTCATTTCTTTTAGCTGCTCATAACTTTTTCCCGGGGCAATTTTTTCTGCCAGCCAAACAATGGTATCTGCATCATTTCTTCCCATCAACTGTATTTCTCCCAGCGGGTAGGGACTGTCAGGAGCGTCAAAGTAAAAATCAGCGAGGCCCAGGCTTTTCTGGAAGACGCAGTCATTTTTTTTCTTTGTAAATGCAACAAGGCATCCGTTGTGGTGCAGCATTAAGTTCCGTCCCACCAGGCCGCTGGAATTGGCCAGTCCATGTGGGTGCATTTTGTTGGCACTGCGCAACATCAATGCGGCACTGTTTACCGCACCGCAGGCTACAATAACGATAGTAGCAGTAAATGAAATCCGCTCGCCTTTTACCAGTGCTGTTACTTTCTCAATCTTCCTGCCATCGGCGCTGGTCTCCAGCTTTTCAACGTAGGCATGGGTAAGCATTGTAAGGTTTTTATTGGCGAGTGCCGGCCGCAATGCAATTGACTGTGCATCGGACTTGCTTTCGGTTGGATCGGGGAAACCGTCAAAGTTTTCAAGGACCACCGGGGTTTCTATGGCACTATAGTCCTGGGGTAGTTTCACGCCCATGGGTAATGGGAATGGCTGTAACCCTATCTGCTGCATTTTCATTGCTAAATCAGCTACCAGGGGTTCATATGCCAGTGGTGAATGAGGGTATATATCAAGGGTGGCGGGCTCTGTAGGATCGATACCGTGTTGGCCGTGAACGTGGTAAAGTTGTTCAGCTTCCCCGTAATACGGTGCCAGCACATTGTACTGCAGCGGCCATGCAGGCGAAATTCCCCCATAGTGCACTGATTCCATAAAGTCTTTCTCGCGGAAGCGGAACAGTGCAGCACCATACATTTTACTGTTTCCCCCAACATTATAGTGTATAAAAGGCTTAAAAGGCTTATCGTCTGCATCGTACCATGCTTCATTGGGCCGGTAACGTCCGGCAGTAACCACTTCATGCGGATCCCAATTTTGCTTCTCTTTTGGGATGAAACCTCCGCGCTCCAGGATAAGTATTTTTCTGCCGGTTTTTGCAAGTGCCAGGGCAGTGGTAGCACCGCCGCTGCCGGTACCTATAATAATGATATCGTACTGGTTGGTCATAATGGAATAATTTACTGTAACACGTTTAAGATTTATACTGTAAAGTGACAGTATAATGGCAAAACATATTGTCGGCTGCTTTACTGGTGGCAATTGATTTTTTGGGGCATTAAAATTTTATAAAAAAATTGCTTTGTCTTTTATACGACCATTACTTAAATCAGGTGGTACTAGCTTTAATGTATAAAATTTAATAATAGTATGAAAAAG
>JANPGT010000996.1:0-3377 GCA_031424135.1 Chitinophagaceae bacterium | reverse complement strand
TGTTGCTGCCGATATGCTATCGGCATGGTTGATAACTGAACAAAGGAGAATCGCGTAGTGGCCAGCTACAGGAGGCCCGATCTTGGTGGCGGCTGCCGTTTTGTAAAACCTACACTTTCTGGTTTATCTACCAGTGATTTTGCTTATATAAGCATGTTCCGTGCGGAGAAATCTTTCTGAACCTGTTCTTAATCTTTTTAGAGGCAGAGATGATATGTCCTGTTGGAAGTTTATTGTATAAAGTCCATCTACAAAACCGGTAGCACCGGCGGTCAGCTTACTTAGAAGAAAAAACCCGAATCACGTGCGTCCGGGATGAACGCTATTACAGCTGACCTGTAATTATCAAGGCAAAGTTTAACACTTTATTTTGAACTACCAAACATTTTTCAAAAAATATTTTATTTAACCGCGCATATACACTGGTGTAAATTGAAAGCGAAACAGTTAGCAACAAATAATTTTTTCGTTTCCGCTATTATTTTACCTGGTACCCTTTACTGAACAGGTCCTTTGCCACTTAGTATCCTGTTTAAAATTTAAAACTTTTCGTCTTCCGTTCATAATTTTTGGCCACCCATTAATAAATCTAAGGCTTCCACTGAAAATAAATGAACGACCACAAATAAATTTGCCTCAACCGCAAAGAATTTTAGCCCGGAATTTAAAATTTTGGACGATCCTTTCAAAAATATAGCCCGGGAATTTAAAATTTTGGCGCTTCCATTCAAAACTTTTCGTCAGGTAGTAAAAAGTTTTCGTCAAACTTTTAAAACTTTACGCGATCCTTTTAAAATTTCGGTTAAACCTTTTTTACTTTCCACAAAAGGGTTTGGTCATCTGACGATTGCTTTTTCACTTTTTCGGGAGTGCAGAGTAAACTGTGTCAAGTTGTTGTAGTGACCCGCCTGGGAAAGCTCTACGGAGCGCTTCCCCGCCGATGTCTCCGCAACGCAATTAAAAATTTATATGGAGAAACGCAGTGCGGGACTCGGCGCTTCCTGTTACGCAATCATGATTTGAATACTGATGACGGCGAGTCGTAAAGGGGTGTTTCTGTTCAGCTCAGGTTCAGTTTGTACAGACCTCGCCCGGGAGATCGATTTGCAGCGCTGCCATAAGGTGCACATTTGCGGAAAAATATTTTTTTCTCTGGTCGGTGAGCGCGACCTGGGAGGAGGGACAAGAAGGGTTTTCCGGACGGCTGACTCTTTTTATTGTCCGCGCTTGCTTATCTCACCTCTATTAATTCCGCTGCAGAGAAAAGCTCTCCCCCGGTAGTGCCATTGATAACAATCCTGAACTTGCCGGCAATATCGCCGGTATAAAAACTGCAGATTACGATCCCTTCTTTGTTGAAATACAAGCCTGGAGACCAAAACAGTGTTGATATGTTCTCAGGCCATGTACTCTTTTTTTCACTGAAATCCTCGGGGTAAAATTCTTTTGCCCGTTTGATCCCATCGTATGCAAGTGTAACACTATCTTTTTTTTCAGTTTCGCGCAACTGGCACCCTTCATATAGTGCAGGATGCCCATTTACCGAATACATTTGCCCAACTACCGGCGCGGTATTGTTAGCTGCACCAACATGGTTTGTGCAGTTTAATATATTGTATGAACACACATAATCACCACATTCGTTTGCACTGAAAACCCCCGTCCACCGCCCAACCTGGCTTTTTTTGGCAACGACGGTAACATTCGCAAGTTGTTTTTGCCTCACCAAATCTGCAAGCAGCAAGTCCTGCGAATATTGGGCGAACCGGGCGGCGTTGTAAAGTTTAAAAGATGTGCTGCCTGCGATGGAATCAGCAATAATCAGAAATGGATCAGATATCTTAACCCGGAGATCGGCTTCATTTTTAGTCGATGCACTGATAATTAATTGCCTGTTCTGGGAAACAACCAGTTGATTGTATGAAAAATAAACCCGGCCAGTTTCATCTGCCGGTAACCGGAAGGCCGTTGCGCCATCTCCGAGAATATTAACCATACCTTCCTGTTTGTTTTTTCTTTTCGAAAGAATAATTCCTGATAAAAGGGGCGAGTGAACTGTCATTTGTTCCGGGTTTGCGTACAGCGCCGCCCAGCTATAACGGCGCCACCCCCTGACCAATAGCACATTTTCCAGGTAGTCTTTTTGGCTATACCACTTAATAGGAGGTGACGGCGGTAATTCCTGTAAGATCTGCTGTGTTACATAAGATTCAATATCTTGTTGAATACTATTACTGAACCTGCTTGCCTGTGCACAACCTACCGACATAAAGCCGCCTTTATTTTTCAAACTATCCGGCAACCGGAATTCGACCGTAACCTTTTCGCGTCTGCCGAATACTTTTTTATCCGGAGTGATGGTCACCGATGTTGTTCGGTCGTAATGTGCAAAAAAAATCCGCTCCGCCAACGGATGGTTTTCATCGTCTAGCAGTGTAATGGCAGCGATACCTTTAGGTAATTTATCAAGCAGCAGCAGCACATTTCGGATACCTGGTCCCGGCGGGAAGGAATCAACTTCAAATACCTGCTGAAAATTGTGAACCATCATTTTTATTTGCTTATGTCCCCTGCTGTAGATTTGAAAACTCACCCTGTCATTGGCAATTGCCGAGGGTAAATGAATGGCCACACCAGTTGGCAAAATCTTCGGTAAAGCATAGCCTTGTGTACGGAGCGTAACCCCGGGTGGCGCTTGTAACACCTTGACTGAATAAACTGCATTTATATCGGGAATAAGCACAAATGCGCCGAGCCCCTGCGCATCTGTTGTAATCGTATCAATAGCTATACTGTTTTTATACAATACTTCTTTGGCAGCCAAAGGCTCTCCGTTATCAGTTATTGATTCCACCCCCACCCTGCAAGGCAACTGGTTGATAAGGTATCCCCCTTCCGGGAAGAAGTGCAACCCGAGCATCGTTGACGGGACTTCAGGTTCCATCATTTTTTCCAGGAAAAGAAATTCTCCCTTGTATTTTATCTTTGCGCAGATGATTGCTGAGGTTCCGGCAGTATAACCAACGGCTTTCAGACTCAGCAAACAAAGGCCATTTTTATCCGTGATTGATGTAATCGCATTGCGCCCCATCAATGTTTCTATTATTGCGCCGGCAAGGGGCATACTCGTAGCTTTATCCCTGACCGTGACCATCAGTTGCTGGCCGGGTGTGGTAATCACTGCAGCTGTAAAGGAAGTTTCCGTAACAGAATGAATATTAATATCCTGAGTAAAAATTGCCACAGGCCTACCGGTATTGTCTGCTACGTTAGTACAGGCAATAAATTTGTACTGACCCGGTGGAATGGAATCCGGCAAGTGGATACTTCCATAACCCAGCCCATTGTTCATGGTGAATTTCTGCTGCAAAACTGGC
>JANPGT010000995.1:0-1804 GCA_031424135.1 Chitinophagaceae bacterium | reverse complement strand
TGCTGTTGGCTTTGGCGAGACTGGATTCTACTGTTGTTACCTGCACCTGCGCGTTCAAAAGGTCTGATTTTTGAATCAACCCCTGTTTAAAATGATTCTCTGTAAACGTGTAGACTGCTTTTGTGGTCTGCAATGCATCTTCCAGTACTGCTACGGCATCATAGGACAGTTTTAATTGCAGCCATGCTTTCTGCACCTCAAACACAAGGTATTCTTTGGTGCGCTGGGTTTTGTATTGGTAGACATCAATTTGTTTTGCGGCAGCTTTTCTCCTGTACAGCATATCCATATTGATGATCGGTTGCTGTAGTTCCAGTTTGGTGCTGAAATCAGCTGTGGCAGACGGATGATTTAACTGGTCTGGATTGAAATCGTTCTGGGTGATGGATTTCTGCTGCAGTTTAAAACCAAAGGCATTCAACGGATTATTGGTGCTCATGGCAGTGTAGGAAAAACCCAACTGGGGTAAATAGATGGCTTCGGTTTGTTTATACGTGGCCGCAGCAATGTTTTCATCCAGTTTGGCCTGGCGGATGGTGGTATTGTTGCTTACCGCAGCTGATATGGCGTCGTCCATGCTTAGTTGCCGGGTACTGTCCTGCGCTGTACTGTTGGCCACAGACAAGACTGTAAGCATAGTTGCTACAGTGGCCCGAAGTGCAAAATGATTTCTTCTGATCATTTACTTTTTAATTTGAAGCAAAACTAACGGCATATTTATGCGCGGATGGTAACATTTGTAACGTTCAGGTGGGGGCGAAGTTGACGGCAGTTTTTTATGTAGGGGCATAAAAAAAGTATTGTTGCAGCCTCAGCCTTGCAAACAATACTTTTACTATTTTATAGAATGTTATGTTGTCGGTACAGGGTTTCCTGTCTGTGTTTTGGTCTCTTTACCATCAGTAACTGTACTGAAGGCAGGACTCTCTATTTTACAAACTGGTTAATGTAGTCCCAGGTGCCACCGTTGACTACATTTGTAAATCCACCTTTCTCAAGGATGGATTTGGCCTGCCCGCTCCTGTTGCCGCTGCGGCAGAAGACAATAATATTTTCTTTTCCGCTGAATTTTGCCAGTTGCGCAGCCACCGTATCCAACGGAATGTTTACCGAACCTTTTACATGGCCTTCTGAAAATTCAGCCGGTGTTCTTACGTCTACCAGGAAGGCGCCTTTTTCTATGAGGGCTTTTACATCTGCGGTGGGTCCGCTGCCGAATATTTGTTGAAAGATGCTCATTGTATTAAATTTTATAATAGTGATTTAATTGCCGGTGTTTTACTGCACTTCTTCGTAGTCAATATCTTTTGCGGGCTGGCTGTTTTTCCTGATGGGGGTGCTGCAGGCACCCACACCGCAACAGCCAATATTGAATACCGCCATACTGGTAAACAGCAGGCCTATTACAATCATGATGGTTTCATGGGCCAGGACAGATTGTACAATAATGGCAATCCCTAAACCAAGTCGCATCACCCGCATAAAATTCCAGTTGCTTAATAATTGTCTCATTTTTTATATTGATATGGTTGGATATCGATAGCGAAAGTAAAGCCCGTGGGCTGGTGAATTGGTAACAAAGGTTACATACAAAACGGAGCAGGTATGATTTGGCTAAATTTTACAGTTATCATCCAGGCAGCGCCTGGGCCTGAAAAAACCTGTGATGATAAGCAACAGGCCAAAAACCAATAACACCCAGGCGTAATCATCGTTGGCATATTGATAGCTGAGAAAGATTAACCCGGTTCCCAATAACCAGCGCAGGATGCGACTGAACCATATCACCCATTTTTCTGTTTTG
>JANPGT010000994.1:0-4023 GCA_031424135.1 Chitinophagaceae bacterium | reverse complement strand
TTGGATTCCATGATATCTGCACGGCCAAAATTATAGAGGCAGTTATCACTGATGCAGTCCATGCTTTCCTGGTTCAAAATACCATCATGCAACACATTGTAAATATTTGTTACAAAGGCCTCGGACAAAGCAGGATCCGACCAGGTAGGGCCTGCGGCGGCTTTGTCAAGTGGCTGGGTATCCAGGAAGTCTTTGTTACAGGAGGTAATCAATACCGCCGAACCCAGTAATATGCAAAAAGGTTTAAATAAATTTCTCATTTTTTAAAATTTAGAAGGTTACGGTTACACCTGTATTGATAATTTTCGATTGTGGATAATACTGTCCGCTGCTGCTGGTAGATTCTGGATCAAATGTCCCCTTCATCTTAGACCAGGTAAGCATGTTCAGACCGTTCACATATAACCGCAGGCGGTTGATGCCTATTTTTTTCAGCAATGTTGGTGGCAGGTTATAGCCCAGCTCAAAGTTCTTGAGGCGGATATAGTTGGTGCTGAACATATAATAGGTGTTGCGGTTGCTGAAATATTGGTTGTTTCTGTCTACAGTACGTGGATCAACACTGCTTGGGTTGTCTAAGGTCCAGCGGTGATCGTAAGAATATTGAAGATAGTTGCCAATGGTACCGGATTCTGTCTGTAAGAATATTTCAGCACCGGTAGCTGCCTGGAACAGTATGCTAAGGTCGAAATTCTTGTATGATGCGCCCAGTGTGATACCACCCTGGAAACGGGGAATCCTGCTTTTGTCGCTTCTTACCCTGTCATTGGCGTCAATCTTACCGTCGCCATTTACATCTTTGAATTTCATACTGCCGGGAAATAATTTGCCGGCGCCACCAACACCTGTGTAGTCCAGCTTATTGGCATCCACGTCCTTTTGGGTTGCAAACACACCATCATACTGATAGAGCAACATGGCATCTGGATCTCCTACGTCGGTTGGGAGCACTTTACCGGTAGACAACTGGTATTCGGGGCGTCCGGGTGTTTCATCCCAGAATACAATTTTGTTTTTTGCATAACCGCCGTTTACACCAACATTGTAACGAAACTCACCAACGCTGCCGTTATAGCCCAGCTTAAATTCATATCCTTTGTTGTCTACTTTGCCAATGTTTTCAGCTGGCAGTGTTAAACCGGTAGACTGGGGGATAGAGGCATTTCTTACCCATAAGATCTTGGAACGGTGGTTCCAGAACAGGTCAAACTCAAAGCTGAGGCGGTTATTAAGTGCTGTACCTTCCAAACCAAAATCATAGTTATTGGCCACCTCCCAGGTAATATTGGGATTCGGTATTACGGTTTCGTACAAAGTGGACTGAACTGCATTGTCTGCTACATAGGTTCCGAAAGAATAGGTTGGAACGTAATCGTAATTTTTGGTCTGTCCACGGTAAACAAGCTGGTCATTGCCCAATTGTCCCCACGAACCACGCACTTTAAGCGCATCTATGAAAGTAACATTGTTCTTGAAAAAGTTTTCTTCTGAAATTCTCCATCCGGCAGTAACACCGGGGAAGAAACCAAAGCGTTTTGCGGCAGGGAAATTATACGATCCATCATAACGCCATAAAAACTCAGCAATGTATTTTTCTTTGTAATTATAACCAACACGTCCGAAGTAATTTAAACGGTCACCTTCAAAAGCGCTTCCGTTTGAACGCTGATCTTTTTGTCCGCCTGCATACAGCTGGTCAATAGCCGCAGAAGGGAAATATTGGCGGAAAGCACTGAAGCCATCTGTTTTACGTATTTCTTTGGTGACACCACCCAATACAGTAATGGCGTGATTGCCAAAGCTATGATCGTAGCTGAGAATACCTTCCAGCAAAGTATTGATGGCGTTATTGGTGTATTGGTTAAGTGTAGGATCTACAGTAGGTCCTTTTTTTACTTTTGCCATAATGGGGGTTATACCATCTGCTTCAAACCCATTCCATTTATAAATATACCAGGGTGTTACCCATGTTTTTCCCTGCTGGATATACCTGTCAAATGCAGCATTTACAGTAAACTTAAGTCCTTTCACCCAGGGGTTGGTTACTTCTACCCGTCCATTCGTCTGAAAATAATAACGGGTGTCTTTATCGTAACCTGTCTGGTTTGTGGTGATTACAACTGGTTGTTCACCATTTTCAATATCCTCTGCGGGCAACCCGTTTGGCCAGATGGCATTTTTATACGGATAACCACGCATCAGCATGCGGAAAATGGAACCGGCGCCTTTTGTTGGGAAAAAGCGGCTTTCCTGGCGGGCAACAATACCCAACGAAGTGTTTACATATTTGTTAATTTTTGCGTCCAGGTTAAGACGCATATCATATTGCTTATAACCGGTGGCAGAATTTTTATAATATGCATCCTGATTTTCGTAACCAAGAGAAGCCAGATATTTAACCGTTTCAGTTCCACCTGAGATCTGAAGATTCTGACGGCTCTGCGGAGACCAATTTTTCAATACTGATTTAAACCAGTCTGTGTTTGGATGGCCCCATGGATCTGAACCATCTTTGTATTTGGCAATATCTGCAGGCAGAAATGGCGCTGTAGATACAGCTCCTGAAGTAGGATCTGTATATTTTCCGGAAGGCGTTTTATATGCTGCAGCAGCGGCAGCCCATTGTGCAGAGGGTAACTTGTACAATTCAATTTCATTGGCCATCTCTATATACTGATTAGCATCCAGCATTTTCGGGATGATGGTAGCACCGGCCCAACCTTTATTGTAGCTATAAGACAATTCTGGCTTTCCTGTTTTACCTCTTTTAGTAGTAATTAAGATAACACCATTGGCAGCCCTTGCACCATAGATAGCCGCAGAAGCATCTTTCAATACAGACATACTTTCTATATCTGCAGGGTTTAGACGATCCAGACCACCGGATCTTGCTGGTATACCATCAATAACAATCAACGCATCATTGCTTCCCAATGAATTGGTACCCCGGATGCGGATGGAAGAACCGTCATAGCCAGGTTCACCGCTTCCATTGGTGGCAACAACGCCGGGAAGACGGCCTGCAATAGAGTTAGAAAGATTCACAGCCGGCGATTTGGCCAGTTCTGAACCCTTCACCACTGCAACAGCACCGGTAAGAGTCACCTTTTTCTGCGTACCATAACCCACCACCACTACATCACTCAAAGTGCCTGTGGACAGGGCAAGGTTCACATTAAAACTGGTTTGCTTACCCACCACCATTTCCTGCGCCTGGAAACCGAGATAAGTAACAACCAACACCGATTTTTCACTGGGAACGTCAATGGCAAATGCACCACCTGCATCTGTAGATACACCTGTTTTGGTGCCTTTTACAGTTACACTGGCGTTGGGGGCGACATTACCCTTGTCGTCCTTAACAATACCTGTAACATGAATTTTGGCCTGCGCCTGCACAACTATACTGCAGAGCACCAGCGCAAGGGGTAAACAGAACTTTAAAAAACGGGAAGAGAACAGCAGGTAGTAGTAGCTACCCGAAAGAGGCGTAGGTATACGCTTTTCCATAATGGCAGTTTTTGGTTAAAAAAGCAATTGTTATAACAAAGTTTACTGTCTTATGTAATCGTTTACATAAGACGGTGTTTAAATGACACTTATTAATTTTCCGACAGTTTCAATTTTCTGGCAATCCTCTTGATTACCTGTAAAACGCACTACCTCTGCTACAATAAGATAAATTAGGGATTCGGCTACTTAAACGCGCAAAATGCGGTTCAAACCAGGGGGATTTGAAAGATTATTTTGTTGTTCTATAATTCAAATCCGTCAGCAAATTAAGATTAAATTGTTAAAATCCTATTAATTGTCAATATTTTTTTTGCCTATTTACAGGTGTGACAAAATCACACTAAAAATCGGCCAGCCGGTTCAACAAATTACAGGTTTTCATTTATCCATCTCTTTTTGCGTTAACCTGCCAATTTTTTTTAACGGTAGATCGAAAAAAATACCACTGGTATTTCAGGCATCGTTGCCGGGAACGTTTGCGTAAAAAAACTGATTTACAGCGCGGTTTTC
>JANPGT010000993.1:0-15583 GCA_031424135.1 Chitinophagaceae bacterium | reverse complement strand
GGTGAACCGTATTGCGCATCACATCAATATACCCTTCACAGTAGGGGGCGGCATCAGCAGTGTGGAGGATGTAAGTATCCTGTTACAAAATGGTGCGGATAAAATTTCTGTGAATACTTCTGCTTTTAAACGCCCGGCATTGATTAAAGAGCTGGCAAAAGAATTTGGCAGCCAGTGCGTGGTAATTGCCATTGATACCAGGCAGGAAGCCGACGGCGAATGGTATGTATATCTGAATGGAGGAAGGATAAAGACAGATGCTACCTGTTACGATTGGGCCAGGCAGGCAGTGGAAGCAGGTGCCGGTGAAATACTGCTGACATCTATGAATCATGATGGTACCAAGCAGGGATTTGCAATAGATATTACCAGGAAACTTTCTTTGGCACTTCCGGTACCGGTGATTGCAAGCGGCGGCGGGGGCACCATGCCCCATTTTAAAGCAGTTTTTGAAGAGGGGATGGCGGATGCTGCCCTGGCAGCCAGTATCTTCCATTTTAAAGAAATAGCAATTCCGGAATTAAAGGGATATTTGCAAAAAGAACATATTTCAGTAAGGTTATAATGAAGCTGGCAGCAATGCAGTAACCATTGCAATCAGCATTTGTAATAATTCGTATAATTCGTGTTTTAAAATTCGTGTCATCAGATGAAAATAGATTTCAAAAAATACAACGATGGGCTGGCGCCTGCAGTTATACAGGATTACAGCACCCATAAGGTTTTAATGCTTGGTTTTATGAATGAAGAGGCCCTGCAAAAAACAATGGCAGAAGGCAAGGTTACTTTTTTCAGCCGCAGTAAGAAGCGGTTATGGACAAAGGGAGAAGAAAGCGGGCATTTCCTGCTGGTAAAACAAGTGTTGAGCGATTGCGACGATGACACCCTGCTTATAAAAGCCGAACCGCTGGGGCCCACTTGCCATACCGGGGCGGATACCTGCTGGAGCGAACCCAACCACAACGACAATTTTTTGTTTTATCTGGAAGATATTATCCGGTTGCGTAAAGCCAGTAACGATGATTCGTCGTATGTAAGACAGTTATTCAGCAAGGGAATCAATAAAATTGCACAGAAAGTGGGCGAAGAAGCCGTTGAAATGGTGATTGAGGCCAAAGACAGCAACGATAAGCTGTTCCTGAACGAGTCGGCTGATTTGCTCTTTCATTATTTGCTTTTACTTAACGCTAAAGGGCATAATTTGCAGGACGTAATCAACGTTTTAACAAAAAGGCATTCCAAATAATAGTTGTATGAAAATATTTTTGCTCATTTTTTGTTGCCTGCCCGTGGCGGTATTTGCACAGAAACAGTTGCAGGTAAACGGAAGGGTGGCAGGACTGAAGGAACAGTCTAAAGTATACCTGATAGATGCCAACACCCCCACTGACACTATTGCCAGGGCTACTCAAAAAAAAGGTGAATTTGTGCTGAAAGGAAGCCTGCGCGAAGCCACGCTGCTGAGCCTTGTCTTTGAGGAGGCAAAGAAAAGGACCGTTGTATTCTTCGATAATAATAAAATAGATATCAGCGGCGATGTGAATGACCTGCAAAAGATAACAGTAACGGGCTCTCCTGCGCAAACCGATTTTCAGGCATTTCAACAGGACTTTAATCCCCTGTTCGACAGGTATTCCAGGATTTCACAGGCAATGAAAGAAGGTAAAAATATGGATACCCTTCAGGTGCAGGCTGCACAAACCTATGCAGCTATACAGGAGAAGATTGAAGTGTACCTGCAGCAGCATACCAATTCACCCGTTAGCCCTTTTTTATTGATTGTTACCGCGCAACTGTCTGACGATATTGCTGTTCTTGAAAAGCGGTTTAACCGGCTGGAGCCGCTGGCGCAAACCAATTACTATGGCAAATACCTGAAGCAGATGATTGATGACACCAAAATTGGCGCCATCGGTTCAGATGCCATTGAGTTTACACAGGCCGATGTAAACGGCAAACCGGTATCACTTTCTTCTTATAAAGGAAAATACGTACTGGTAGATTTTTGGGCAAGCTGGTGCGGCCCATGCCGCATGGAAAATCCTAATGTGGTAAACACTTACCAGCAGTTCAAAGAGAAAAACTTTACGGTGCTGGGTGTTTCGCTTGACAAGGCAAAGGAACCATGGTTGAAAGCCATCAATGATGATAAGCTGTCGTGGACACATGTAAGCGATCTGAAGTTCTGGAGCAATGAGGCTGCTGTAAAGTATCACATACAGTCAATACCCCAGAATTTCCTGGTAGATCCCAGCGGGAAAATAATAGCTAAAAACCTGCGCGGCCCTGCGTTAAAAGAGAAGCTGTGCGAGTTGCTGGGATGTAACTAAAACTTACCGCAACTACAGCAGACAATTGAATAATTTACAACCAATAACGCCTCACCGGTACCGGTGAGGCGCTTTTTTTGAACAGATTGCTTAATGGTGGTTTATCATTAATGCGGTGTGCTGCCTGGAATTGCCTTCGCTGATTTGAAGTATATAGTTGCCATTGGGATAATTGCCCACCGAAAGGCAGATTTTTGTTTCGCTGCTATGGTATTTCTTTTGTGCCACTACCCGTCCCGTCTGATTAATAAGCGATAGTTGCCAGTAGCTGGCTTCCGGACGCTGTGCCAATGAAACCGTTACAAGGTTTACAGAAGGGTTCGGGTAAAGCCTGACAGCAACCGGGGCGCCTACATTTACATTTTTGACCACGGTATAAATGGAGCTGCCATCAACTGAGCGGATACGCAGGCGATATAAATTTGACCCCTTTATTGGCATATTATCAATAGCAGTGTAGGTAACCGGTTTGGAAGAAATGCCGGTTGATTTTATGGTAGCGATGGACGCCCAATGCAGGCCATCTATACTCTTTTCAATGTCGAAAATGTCTGTTATAAACTGCTGTTGCAGGGTCCAGGTAAAACGCACCTCGTGGTTATTGCTGAGGCTGGCGCTAAATGCTACCAGTACCGGCTGCAGTGAGCCTGCACTGGATTGAGAAAATGCCCTTCCGGCAGGCACCGCCATAAAAGTCAGCAAAAGCCATAGCACAAAGTTTTTTTTCATAAACCAGCATTTAGTGTTTCACAATGAAACCAGGCGGTTTACACAGCAATGGATGTAAGTGCGGTTTTGTTTCTTAAGACTGGATAGATGCTGGCAGTTGCAGCAATGAATGCCGTTTAAAGGGCAGATTTTTTTAAGTGTTTAAAGGGGGAATTGGTTTTTTGCCGGAGAGCATTGGAAAGTACAGTGAAAACAGGCTGTAAATGTAACAGGTAGTTTTTCGTATTGCAAGCTTTTTTCCATTTTATTTCTTTTTTGGAGGAGGTTGTTCAAACGGGCGAGACTGTCTTTTGTATACCTCCTCAGTAAAACCGGACATTGCTGCAGCGGGTTGATTGACACAGATTTTTTGCTCCCCCCGGAAATATGGGCCGTACGCGGCCCTTTTCATTCTTTTCAATCCGTTAAAATCACCCAGTAAAATTAGATAGATTGAAATAAGTAGTGGTATGTGAAAACCCCTAAACTGTTCAGAAAGACTGACTCAACAATACTATGATTCAAAATGCCCGCGTTACTGGCAGCGTATCACCGGAATAGTTTTTATTGTTCACCTGTCAATCCAACCTATGTTGCAGCCCATTATTTTTTTACAAAGGCGTAAGGCTTTTTTTCTTTTTTGCCTCTTAACCGTATGCTTACTGCCGGCTTGTAAAAAAGACGTGGCTGAAATTTCAGATGCGGGAAACGCTTCAGTAATCAAAAGACCAGATGTGGCAAGGGTTGGAGGTATTATTATACAAAATAACAGTGCATCACCTGTCAGGCTGACGATGAACGGGATTGCTATAGAAAAATTTATCGCGCCGCGCAGTATGGATACCCTCTACGGCAGCCCTTTAAGCCCCGCGAAAGTACTGGTAGAAACGGTGGTGACAGATGCTGATGGTAACCCTGCCGGACAGCAATTGGTGTTTTTTTATTCCTTAAATTTTCCTGCCCAAAAAGAATATCTACTGAAACCGGTGAATATTCCCTCTAACCTGTTTTTTCTTAAAGTACATAACCCTGCCAAACTTCCAGCCAACGGAGTGGTGGTGTCTGAACCGGGCACCAATAACATTGTTGCCTCGCTAATGGGAGTTGTTGACAGTAATAATGATATACCCTGTGGTTATTATCCTACCACAACACTTGTTGCCAATATCAAGCTTATTAACAGTAATAGCAATGCGCAGCAATGGAACTTTACAGGCGTACAATTGCCGGGTGTACCCAACCAATCCATCACCATTACCTGCCAGTAAAATATTCCCCGGCAGGGATATAAAAAAGTCCATACCACTACGGTACGGACTTTTCAGATCAGGAAAACAAGGTGTTTTTTATTGGTGGTTTATCATTAATTTATTGCTTTGCGTTGCACTGCCATCAGCTATTTCCAGTGTATAATTTCCACTGGGCAGACTGGTTACCTGCATGCTTATAACTGAAGATGTTCTGCTGTATTTTTTTTGCAGTACTACCTGGCCATTGCTATTCATGATGGTAACACTCCAGTCATTACGGGGAGCATCTCCCAGAGACACTGTAACGGTGCTGGAGGTTGGGTTGGGGTAGATACTTACTTTGCCAGCTGCATTCAACCTTACATTTCTGATAGAAGTAAATGCTGTTTTACCATCCAGATCTACTGATGCAATACGGTAATAATTGGCACCTTTTGCCGGAGCAATATCAACACCGCTGTAAGTGAGCGGGGTTGATGAATTGCCATTTGCTTTTACTGTTGCAAAAGTTTGCCAGTTTATGCCGTCGGTACTTTTTTGCAGGTCGAACCGATCCGCGTTTACTTCCTGCTGGGTGGTCCAGCTAATCCCCACTTTTTGCCCTGTAATAAGGCCAGCACTGAAATTATTCAGTACAACAGGAAGTGAGCCAAGCAGGAACCCGCCGTATCCGGTAGCAGCTGCAGCTTGTGCACTGGTGCTCAAGGCCCTTGACGAGGTTGTGGAGGTCAGTTGCAGGGGACTGTTATTGGCGGTATTAATGGCCTTGGTAATTGAATTTATAATCAGCGTTGTGTTATTACTGCCGGCTGCCTTTTGCAGCGTAAGGCCATTAGACGCGGTAGCGGCCGACAGGCTGAAGGCTGTTGCAGGACCAGTTAACGTTAAATCAACACCGCTTTGCAAATTAACCAGGCCGGCACCCAGTACTTCAATTACAAAGTTGTTAAAAGAAATCGGTAAATCTGCGGTAATATTAATAATCACACCTGCTGTGTTGGGGATTATCAGTTTGTCACCATTGGTTACATTGGTAGCGGGCACAGTACCAGCACCTGTAATCACCCAGTTGTTTCTGTTGTCCCAGGTATTACCGGCGCCAACTGTAGGCCAGTTTTGGGCGCCCGTCAGGTTCCACGTAAGGCTACGGGTAGTGGTTTGTGCAAAAGTGCCGGAAGTAAGAACAATCATTGTAACAATCGTACAGATAGCAGCGTAAATTTTCTTCATGTGTATCCTATTTAGGTTTTAGAGATGACTATTTATCAGTTTAGTCATGGGAACGGAAGAATGGCTGTTTTTCTCAGGATTGGTCACAGTGCAGATTATTTAAAATCCGCCTGCAGGAACGCCGGTTGTGTGCAGGATAATTTTTAAAGGAAAAGGAGGTTGTGATTCAGAAAGAAGATTGGAATATATCTGGGATGTACTTGGCTGTAAATGTATGGTCGGTAGCAATAAAATGCAAGTTTTATTTTCTTTTTTTGCTGGCAAACAGTTTTTGGCCGCCTTAGGCCACCCTCAGGTTTGTAATTAATTGACTGGAATCAAATGGGGAAACTCCATTGCGGGAAATAAACACCAGCGGATATATATTTACCTGCTTCCAGATACAGCATTGGTGGGCGACAAAGCCGCAATCCTTTAACAGTAACCACAAAGTGGTATTGGGAGCAATCAGTACAAGCTGTAGTTTTGCCTGCTATCCTTTCAAAGCATAGATATCCTCTCCCGGTTCAGCACTCCGTGATTTTTAGCAAATCCGTTCAGCAGGCAATGGCGTTGGAACTGTACCCTGCAGTTGCAACGACCCTCTATTTTATTAAACCAAATCATTAATTTTTCTTTTATGAAGAAGCTTTTATCATTTTTTAGTATGGCGGTAATTGCCGGCATACTGCTACTGGCCAACGGTTGCAAGAAAATAGCGGAAGAAATATTGAAGGACCCCTGTGCAGATATCAAATTCTGTAATATTCAGTCCTACACATTTTCGGGCATCGGTGCCAGCTATTACCCCAACACTGCTACGTTTACTTATGATGCACTGGGCAATCCTTTAACGGTTATGAATACTGATGTTGGCACAGGTTACCCCAACCAGGTATTTAAATACGATGCGATGCACCGGCTCTCAGAATTTTACAGGCCCTACAGCAACGGGCAGTTTGAAACCTGGCACAAGTATATCTATGACGGAAGTGGCAGAATTGCATTTGACACCACATTTGTTTTTGGAGCTGTTACTCCCGCGGGACCGGCAGGATCCTGGCAAACCAGGCTGACCACTTATACCTACGATGCCACCTGCCGTGTTATCCGCACCAGCGCCATTGATCTTGCTATTCCGGGTGGAGGAATACCCCTTGTACAAAACTATGCGTATGATATAAATGGCAATCTTATCCGTCCGGGTATTGTGTACGACAGCAAGGTGAACATACACCGCACCAATAAGGTATTTATGTTTGTAGACAGGGACTACAGTATGAATAATCCCTTTACAGCTGCATCTTACAACGGCTATAGCCTTCCGTGGACCATCAGTTCACCGGCTGCGATAAATCCATCTATCTTTTTCCTGCTGAGGCCTATTGACAATGCAAATTTTGAATACAAATGCGACTAACATTTACTGTCCAATGGTATTGAAAGGATAACCTTATTTAATAAAAAAACCGCCGGTGCCGGCGGTTTTTTTATTGTTATTTTTTAACCTTGATTTAGAATGCTTTCCTGCCTTCTTTTTTCTCTTCGGCTTTCTGCATGGGATTGTTGGCATTGTTGGTAGCGCGCAATGCATTTTGTTTCATTTTGAATGCCTGGAATTTTGTAGGCTCATTGGCAATCTTTGGCCAGCTGTTGTTGGCTGTATTAATATCAGCCGTTTCTCTGAGTGGATCAAGTTGTACTTTGGTGACCTGTTTGTCTTTCATGAAGGTTTTTATAATATGGCCTTCGTTCTTTCTCCATACCTGTGCGGGTATTCTTTCAATTTCTGTGGTTCCGTCTGCATAAGTCCACTCCAATATAACCGGCATCACCAAACCGCCTTTGTTAGTGAAGCTGAGTTCGTAGAAATGCTTGTTGGCCAGTTTTTGTTTAAGGGCATCGTCAAGCGGTTCAACGCTGGCTTTCACCGGCACGCTGTAAGAAGCAGAGTCGTAAGCTTCCAGTCCGCGGTTATAACGCCAGTAAAAATCACGCAGGGTAGAATCTGCATCTGTTTCAAACGTGATGTTTTTGTCTGCCCGGTTACGGATTTTTGAAATATCATCAAAGGTGCTGCCACCGGGTTTTGCTACGGTGCGGGTAACCACGGTGTCGGTAGTATTGCGGGTGGGTACAAAATTCAAATCGGCTTTTGAATATTTTACAGTGTCCAGCGAAATATCGCAGGCATCTGTTCCGTAAAACCAGCCTCTCCAGAACCAGTCCAAATCTTCACCACTGGCATCTTCCATAGTACGGAAGAGGTCAGCAGGCTCAGGATGTTTAAATGCCCAGCGTCTTGCATATTCTTTGAAAGAATAATCAAACAAATCGCGGCCCATAATGGTTTCGCGCAGTATGTTTAAGCCGGTAGCGGGTTTGGTGTAAGCATTGGGACCAAAACCAATAATGTTTTCACTGTTAGACATAATAGGCTCCAGCTGGTCTTTTGGCAGGCGCATATAATCAGTAATGGTATAGGCAGCTCCTTTGCGTGTTGGGAATTTTGTATCGAATAGTTCTTCTGTCAGGTATTCAACAAATGAATTCAGGCCCTCGTCCATCCAGCTCCATTGCCTTTCGTCGCTGTTGATGATCATGGGGAAGAAATTATGACCTACTTCATGTATTACCACACCCAGCATACCGTATTTGGTGGCTTCGCTGTAGGTGCCGTCTTTTTCTGTGCGACCGTAGTTAAAACAAATCATCGGGTATTCCATACCGTTGGCTGCTTCTACACTCTGGGCAGTAGGGTAAGGGTAGGGGATGGTAAATTTGGAATAACTCTTAATGGTATGCGCTACCGCCTTGGTAGAATATTTCCGGTACAGGCTATAAGCTTCTTTGCCGTAATAGCTCATGCACATAATTTTCTTTCCTTCTACAATGGCAGGCATGGCATCCATTACAAATTTGCGCGAAGAGCCCCAGGCAAAATCACGCACATTGTCTGCTTTGAATATCCATGTTTTTTTAGTCTTGCTTTTTTGTTTCTCTGCAGCTTTTGCCTCATCAAGGGTTACAACTTCAATGGGCTCTTTGCTGGTCTGGGCTTTCTGCCAACGGCTAAACTGTGCAGGTGATAATACCTGCTGGTAATTCAGGCATTCGCCGGTAGCACCAATAACATGGTCGGCGGGCACTGTCATCTGTACTTTAAAGTTGCCAAACGTAAGCGCAAATTCTCCGCGGCCGGTAAACTGGTGGTTCTGCCAGCCCTGAAAATCGCTGTATACGCAGAGGCGCGGGTACCATTGTGTAATGGTGTACAGGTCATTGCCATCTTCAGCAAAATGCTCGTAACCACCACGTCCGCCTACGCCCATCCTGTCGGTGATATTATAGTTCCAGTCTATTTTAAACACAAATTGCTGACCGGGTTTTAACACAGCCGGTAGTTCCAGCCGCATCATGGTTTTGTTAACGGTGTATTTCAGCGGCTTGCCCAGCGCATCGGTCACTTTCAGCAGGTTTACGCCGCCACCTTCTCCATTCACCTCATTCTCCATTCTTTTCAGGCTGTTGTCTGTCAGCGTGGTAGGCATAGCGCTTTCATCCTGGTAGTTGGCATTGTCTTTTGCGCTGTGCTCATTCTCATCCAGCTGCAGCCATAAATAGGTAAGCTGGTTGGGCGAGTTATTAAAATAAGTGACGGTTTCGCTGCCGTTCAGTTTGCGGTTGGGTTCATCCAGCTCGGCTTTGATGTCATAATCGCAACGTTGCTGCCAGTATTTAGGACCCGGGGCCCCGCTGGCAGTGCGGTATTCATTAGGCGTTGGCAGTACGGTGCCCAGTTGTTCAAATTTGTTACCATGGTTGGAACCGGGATTGTTTTGCAGGTTTTGTGCAGTCAGCAGGCTACACGCGCCCACGATTGCCAGAAGCAATAAAAGTTGTTTTCTCATCATGTTTGTTTTTTTTATGCGGGAATCTATCAAATGCCATGTTTAGCGATACTGCGAGGATGAGGAGCGAAACTACCCGAATCCAGCCTGATTTTGAAATTTTTAACAACTCAACCACCACAAAAGACAGCAGCAAAACGGCTGCTACCACTAACAGTTGAGCCAGTTCTATTCCCAGGTTAAATGCAAAAAGATGAGGTACCAGTCCTTCTTTTCCTTCCAGGTCAAGAAAGGCGCTGGCGTAGGCAAGTCCATGAATAAGGCCAAAAAATAAAGCAAAAAAATAGATCAGCGGTAATTTTTTTTGCTGGTCAGTTTTTTTCTGTAAAACATTGTTGATGGCAGTTACCGCAATCGTCAGCGGTATCAGGAACTCTATCCAGGCAGTGGGGGCACTTACATAGTTCAAGGCGCTGAGGGCAAGCGTAATAGAATGCCCAATGGTAAAAGCCGTTACCAGCACAGCCACTTTTTTCCAGTCTTTCCAGCCATAGCGGAGGCAAAGCGCCGCTACAAAGAGTATATGATCCATGGCCTCCGGCGTAAGAATATGGTCTGTGCCGAGCCCAAAATATAGTCTGAAATCATTCATCAGCAACCCTGTTCTTTGCGGCTCCGTCAGCCTTTTAACTTTTACCAGTACGGAAGATGGAAAATAATCAAGAGATTTGTAGCAGAAAAATTTTATTTAGCAATGGCTGCATCTTTTTATAAGTGGTTAATGGTGGCGGTGACGGGCCTTTTTCACCCATTCTTTGTAAGCGTTACCGAAATCAATCATAACGCCAAGGAAAAACAGCTGGAAATATCCTGTAAGGTATTCCTGGATGATATGGAGAAAACGCTGAAGAAGCAATTGAATACGCCCGTTGAATTAACCAATCCCAAAGACCCGAAAAAGGCGCAGCAGCAGGTGAGCGACTATGTAAAGAAACACCTGTTAATAAAAATAGACGGCAAACCCGTAGTGCTGGAATTTATTGGTTTTGAGGTAGAGGGCGCTTCTTTGTGGAGTTATTACCAGGTGAATAATATTGCCGGGGTGCATAAAATTGATGTAAGCAACAGCCTTTTATATGAAATGTACGATACGCAGATAAGCATTGTGCATGCACAGGTGGGTGGCGATAAAAAAAGTACGCGGGTGACCAATCCTGAAACCAACCTCAGCTTCGAATTTTAAGCAATATTTAATGCCGTCTTGAAACGCTCCATCTGCCGGCGGTGCCTCAGTACATGCACAATGGCATGCTCCATCAGCTGCTCAATATCGTATAACTGCCCCCACGAGACCAGCATCTTTTTGCTGTTGTCCGGCTCTTCCAGTTCAGTATCTGCAATACCTGTAAATGTGTCTGCCGTAAACCGGAAAACCGCTTTCAGGTCTTTTTCATATTCTATTACAGTGCTGCGCAGTATTTCTTCCGGGAAATCAATTGCCTGCCCTTTTAAGCGTCGTATATAAGTGGCATAGCCATAGCCCGCACTTACCACATGTGTAAGTATGGTTTGAATGGATATGCAGTTGGTATCCCGGGTGCCGGCATCTACTATAATTGTCAGCGCAGTCTCATTGATGCCGGCAAGTACTTCTATTAATTCATTAATGACGCGTTCGTATTCATCCAGCAAAGCACCAGAAGCGCCTGTACCGTACACTTGATTCATGTTGATTGAATTGCGGTAATTTTCTGTATTGAAGGGCGGCTTATTTCAAATAAGCCAGCTGTCCCAAATGATAGCTCTGGTGATTACTTCTGTTGATTAGAATATTCAGTTTGTTTCTGTGCGGCTCTTTCTGAAAGGCTTCTGCAGTTACTGCATTATGCGGGGCAAACCAGTCTTCGGTTGTCATTTTGCTGATATGTTCGTCCAGCAGGGCATTTACTTCTTTCCAGTATTTTTTTAATACTGTAAGCGAAGGCCGCTCGATAGCCGGGTTTTCCGGATTGGTTAAAAAAAGCGGCTCCAGTTCAGGATGAAGTTTTTCACCAAAACCCAGCAGGGGAATAATGCCATCATTAACGGCGGTTAAGTGTCCAAGCAGGTAAATGCCGCTGTTTCGCCCCGGTGCCGTTGTCCTGGTCAATTGTTCTTCAGAAAGCGTATCCAGCAATTGATCCAGCCGGGCATTCTGCTTTTGCCATTCGGCAATGATCAATTTTATAACCAGTTCCTGCTGATCCATATATGTCTGTTTATTGAGAGTAGTAAACGAATATACGCTGTAAACTAAGAATAATGAATGCTGAAGATTGAATGAGGAAATTTTGCAGGTCGCCGTAATTCATCATTCACAATCCACTGTTCAATATGGGATATTCATTTTGATGGACTAGTGTATAAAAAGTTTAGAGTAAACCCACACCTACTGCCGTAACAACAATTTTCACAAACGCGTCCACCACATCGGCTGTTTTTTTAAGTACCACTGCCAGCTTGTCCAGCTTTTTGGAGGATTTATTGATGGCATCTACCAGGTCGTTTAATTTGCTGGTGTCGGTGGTTAGCGATGCCACCAGTTCATCCTGTATCGTTTTTTCGATGGACCGTTCGATGCTTCTGAGTGTAAGCGCAGCGGTTTGCAACGCCATTTTATCGGAAGCGGTCAGCCCTTTTTTTGCACGGGCTTTTTCCACTGCGTCCAGCGCCTCGGCTACCTGGGCCAGTGTTTTGGGTTTAAATTGAGCGGAGTCCATGATGCTTATTTTTTAGCGGTGTTAAGTGCATGAATAGTGCTTCTCACCTCTTTTACATTTTCATAAAACGATTGCAGTCCTGCAATGGCTTCACTGAGTGTCTTCTTTTCTTTGATGGCAGTCAGCAAATCGGCGTGGGCCGCACGTAAACTGGTAGTGGCGTCTACCGTCTGGGCGCGCAGTGCTTTAATATTGTCTAGCCGGGTAAGCAGTTCAAGATAATCCCATTCATGCTGTATACCCGGTAGCCGGTTGCGCAGAAAACTCTTATAATTATTCTGAATGCCTGTTTCTTCATTGTTAATTAAAGCATTGATACTGCCCGATTGCAGGAAGTCCAGCAGGTTTTTGGTCATCACACCTATCATCTCGTCTGCAGCGGGTACAAAGCGCTGTATCTCTTTGGCCTGTTTGGCCCTGATAAATTGTTTGCCACCCGCCATGATAAGGCTTCCAATCAGCCCGCCGATGCCATTGCGTACTTTGGCGGTACCCTGCATTGAATTGTATTTGCTGATAAGAGAATCCAGGCTGACGCCGAAATTAGCCGCCTGTTCTTCCAGGTTGGCGGCATGTTTATCTGAAGAAAGCAGCAGCAGGGCCTGCGCGTACTTGTCGATAATTTTGAAAGTAATATTTATTTTTTCAGAAGTGCTGTAATCATTTTTTTTTGCGGCGTAGATATCATTCAGTTCTTTTACATGTGCGGTCACTGTTACCTCGCGCAAAGAGTCTATTATATCATCGCTGGTGGCAGCATCGTCAATATCAGCCGGATTTTCCAGTGCATTTACATAATAAACGCCTCTTTTCACACGCAGGTCGGCCATGGCGGTAAGAATTTCGCTGGGGTAGGCGGAGAATTGCTGGCTGGTTTGTGCAAACTGGTGAACAGCTTCCACCTGCGATTTGCTGAGCGAAGCGCAACTGCTTACCAAAACCGGCAGCGCAGTGCATGCAAACAGGATTTTTTTCATAAATAAGCGAATAATAGTTAAAGGGTGCCTGTGATTGCAAATTAGGCCAATTTTTCTGACTGTGTATACAAATTCAATACAACAAAGCGGGTATAGACAGCAGGAACCACGGAGCCACGGAGGAACACAGTTTTTTTAAAAAACAGGCGGGCAGTAGCCACAAATGACCTGGTTCAATGATACTGCTGCTGTATATCCTGCGTGATCCGCGCAACCCCTGTGTCTTTCTGCCTCTGTGGCTGTAGCTTGTGATTGAGCAACAGAAAAACTACATTTGCAGCATGACAAGAAACCAGCTGGTTGAACAGATACGCAGTAAACAATCATATCTCTGCGTTGGCCTCGATACAGATATTACGAAGATTCCACCGCACCTGAAGGCAAACCCGGATCCCATTTTCGCTTTCAATAAAGCCATCATTGATGCTACGCAGGATCTCTGCGTGAGCTATAAGATAAACACTGCTTTTTATGAAGCGCAGGGCCTTAAAGGCTGGCAGGCCATGGAGAAAACATTGCAGTATATTCCCAACAATATCTTTACGATTGCTGATGCCAAACGCGGCGATATTGGCAATACCTCCAGCCAATATGCAAAGGCTTTTTTTCAAGCTTTGTCTTTTGATTCCATCACCGTGGCCCCGTATATGGGGGCCGATAGTGTGCAGCCCTTCCTGGAATATGAAGGCAAATGGGCGATTGTACTGGGACTTACCTCCAATAAAGGCGCAAAGGATTTTGAGCTGCAGGAATTGGTGGCTGGGGGGGGTATTGGCGGCGGCAAAGAAAAATTATATGAAAAAGTACTGCGCACTGTGGCAGGCTGGGGTACACCCGCAAATACCATGTTTGTGATTGGCGCCACGCAGGCAGATGAGTTTATCAATATCCGTAAACTACTGCCCGATCATTTTTTCCTGGTGCCCGGCGTGGGTGCACAGGGCGGCAGCCTGGAAGAGATTTCTAAAAAAGCCATCAATAAAGATATTGGCCTGCTGGTAAACGTTAGCCGCGCCATCATTTACGCTTCAGAAAAAGAGGATTTTGCTGCAGAGGCCAGGGCCATTGCGCAGCAATACCAGTTTGAGATGAAGGGGTATTTGAAGTAGGAGAAATGTCTGATATCTGATTTTTTGATGCCCGCCCGGATGATCCGGTCGGACGGGTCTGATTTCTTCAAGCCTGTAAAACTACACCTATACCTGTTATACACTCATTGTATATTCCTGAGATCTCTCCTGCGTTGGCGTGACAATTGTTGCGTTGGCCTGTCTCTCTGCTATCTCTTTTTCTCTTTGTTCTCCTTGCCCTCTTAGCCAAAAAGGCATAACAGGTTTCCCCGCTATGCCTTCGAAAAAAATACTGTGTAGAATTATCAGATGATGGTCACTTTTTCTTTCTTCTCCGTTTTCTCTTTTTTCTCACGCTTTTCCTTTTTTTCAGGTTTTTCGTCCCTGTCTTTGTCGTCGTTTACATCAAAGGGCAGGTTGTGTCCAATAGTAACATCACCAAAATTTGATTTCACTTTTACGGTAATTGAAGCATTGCCTGATTTTCCTGCATACTGGTGGTCGAATTTCATGCCACTGTGATCCTCTGCTTCTTCTTTTATTTTAAAATCGGTCTTATTCTTCAGTTCAGAAAAATTGGTATACACATCAAAATTGGCAGAAAGGTCTTTGCTTACATCCAGCAGCAGGTCGGTAAACTCATTCTTTACAGTAAAGCTGGTAACACTGTTGTCTATGGTAAGCTTCACCCCGCTGTAGCTTTGCGAAGTCTTAATGGTACCGCTCATTTTATTAATCTGCGCCTGTGAGAAATTAATAATCACATCAGCATTATTAACACTCTCAACAGTAGCAGTCCCATATTCTATTTCCAGTCTTTTTACATTGGCCAGTTTACCTGCAGTAAGCTCTCCAAACTTGCTGGAGATTTCTACCGGTCCTGTCATGTCTGGAACAAAGGAGCTGCCAAAGGAGTTTTTTAAACTGAGCGGGTTACCGGACGGCATCTGTACTTCATAGTTAATTTCCATACCATTATTGCTGCCTTTTTTATCCCCTTTCCAATTTTGACTTTTCATATTGGTTTTAAAATACACGCCGTCGCTGTTTTTGCCATCTTCTATGCTGATGAGGTCAAGAATTTGCTGTGCCCGCTCATCTGTGCTGCCTTTACCAATAATGGTGATGTCAACTTTTACTTCGCTTTTGTTCCAGGTAGTTATTTTTACTTCACCAAACTGGTTGTTGATGCTTACTTTGTCGTTGCCATCCAGCGGGTAAGATTTTGAATAGACTTTTTTCTTTTCCACTTCGGGTTCGCCGGCTGCAAAGATGCCTGTGGTGGCAGCCAGCAACAGCGCAGCGGTTATCATGTACTTATATACTCCTGTATGCTTTTTCATATGCCTCTTTTTTTGAATGTTTGATTTTTTTGATAATGTTTAATTGCTGGTTGAGCAGCGCTTCCTGGTACTGCAGGTTCTGAATC
>JANPGT010000992.1:0-3714 GCA_031424135.1 Chitinophagaceae bacterium | reverse complement strand
GATTTTGGTTATGTAGGCAGCGGCCCCGGTAAAATTACATTGTACAGGGGCAAAGAAGTGGTAAAGCGCAGCGTTGACAGTGATATTGCAGTGGCGGAACTGGTAAGCCTGCTGAAAGAAAGCGGGGCATGGATTGAACCGGACAGCAGCTTAGTTAAATAGCATTATACATGGAATTTACGATTGCAGAAGTTATAGCAGATGATTGTAAGCAGGTAATATTGACAGCACCGGACACCGGTGCGCAGGTAATTATTCTGCCGGCGTATGGGGCCATGCTGCATGCTTTTACTGTGCAGACAAAGAACGGCCCTCATAATATTATAGACAATTACAGCAGTACGGCGGTATTAAAAGAAGACCTGGGCAATAGCTATAAAAGCAGCAAACTGTCGCCCTTTGCCTGCCGCATCGCTGGTGGTAAATACCTGTATGATGGGGAAGAATTTGAATTTGAACACAAATTCATGGACGGCAGCGCCATTCACGGCTTGCTGTATAATAAATCCTTTAGTAAAGTAAGTACTTTCTGCGATGAACAAAAAGCAAGTGCCGGCTTCAGGTATCATTACAAGGAAGAAGACGATGGCTACCCGTTTGACTATACCTGTGAAATCAGGTATACATTATTGCCGCAAAATACCCTCCAGCTGGAAACTACTATTATTAACCTGGATGATTTGCCCATACCCATGACCGATGGCTGGCATCCTTATTTTACTTTGGGAGGCACGGTAGACGACTGGCTATTGTATTTTGGTGCAGATACCATGCTGGAGTTTGATGAAAAGCTGGTCCCTACGGGAAAAATGCTGCCTTATAACGCTTTCCTGCAACCGAAAGCGGTGGCGGGCACCCGGCTGGACAATTGTTTTCTGCTTAATGGCCGCCAGGGCTATCCAGCATGTACCCTTCGCAACGAAGCTGCTGGTATACAGTTGAACCTGTTTCCAGATTTTACCTATCCTTACCTGCAGATTTATACACCACCCGATCGTAAAAGTATTGCGATTGAAAACCTGAGTGCCGCGCCGGATGCTTTCAACAACCATATGGGCGTGCTGATGATGCCACCCCGCCATACACAGACTTTCACAGTATATTACCAGGTGGGTTGCGATTAATTTTTTTACCTTACCATAAAATTGACATTATGAAAAATATAAGAACCCTGCTGCTGGTTTTATTGCCGCTGGCATTCATGTCGTGTACAGATACACGCGAGGAGCTGGAGATCAAAGGCGATGGCAGCGGTACCCTGGTAATGAAAACAGATCTTGGTAAGATGCTGGATATAATGAAAGGGTTTGGCGGGAATGACCTGGCGAAAGATGGTTTGGACAAACCTTTCGACACTATCATGTTCATGAAGAACTATGTAGACACCGCTAAGAATGTTACACCGGTACAAAAAGATCTGCTGCGCGAAGGGAAAGTGCACCTTATATTAAATATGAACGAGAGTATTGGTAAAATTGATATGAATTTTCCGTTTTCCTCTGCGGATAAGTTGCAGCAGCTCTACGCCAACCTCAACAGTTCTACCAGCGGCCTGAAGAATATCTTTGACGGGGTGGGCAGGGGGATGCAGAAAGGCGATGCTACGGACGGTACACAGGAGCAGGCCAACGACAAGGGCATGCCGCAGATTGCAGCAGTATACGATATCACGGTTAAAAACGGATTGTACAGCCGTAAAGTGAACAAGCAACGCTACGATGAGTTTGCACAGGCCATGAAGCTGGACGATTTAAAGCAAATGGGCGGAATGATGGGCGATATGAAAATGGATTATACTTTATCCATTAAACTGCCCAGGCCCGTAAAAAAGATCAACAACAGTACAGCCCTGCTTAGCAGCGATAAAAAAACGGTTACCCTGGCAGCAGATTTAATGGAAACATTTCAGCATCCAGAACTGCTGGCCCTGGAGCTGGAGTATTAATTGCCCGCTATGAACAGCAAATACTGGTATTATTTGTTTTTTGCCAATTTGCTGGCAGAATTGGCAGCTGTTGCCGCAGGCTGGAATCAAATACAGCTATTAACAAAGCCGCTGCTGCTTGTTTCATTGTTTACATGGTTCATCATTTCTTCAAAAGCATTTTTACCGCTGCGCTATTGTATAGCCGCTGCGTTGTTTTTTTCATGGCTGGGCGATATTTTTTTAATGCTTGAAGACAGGGGCCCTGCCTGGTTCATGGCAGGACTGGGTAGTTTCTTACTGGCGCACATTATATACATCATTTTTTTTATACGGGTAAGGCGTTCGCAGGCAGCCCCTGTTAAATGGAACATGCCAGCTCTTGTATTGATTGGCCTGTACGCGGTTTTACTGGTTGGGTTCCTGTACCCGTATATCGGCAGCCTGCAAACACCGATAGCTATTTATGCACTCACCATCGCTACCATGCTGGCCACTGCACTGCATGCTTTTAGTCATTCAAACAGGAATGCCGGCAGGTACTGTATCACCGGCGCGGCATTGTTTCTTTGCTCAGACTCCCTGCTGGCGGTTAATAAATTTTACCATAGTTTTCCGGCAGCAGGTGTATGTATTATGGCTACCTACGGACTTGCACAGTTTGCCATTGCAAAGGGCTCTTTGCTGTATCTTGCTGGCGAAAAGCATGGCGACACTACCTATAGAACAGCAGCAGGTATAAAGAAATTATAAAGACATTGTATATGATGCAGACAGATTTTTTAGTAGTAGGATCAGGTATTGCCGGGCTCACCTATGCCCTGAAAATGGCGCAGCGCTACCCCGAAAAGAAGGTGACCGTAATTACAAAGACCCGCACCGATGAAACCAATACCAAGTATGCCCAGGGCGGTATTGCCGGGGTTTGGGACAATGAAAAAGACAGCTTTGACAAGCATATTGAAGACACCCTGATAGCGGGCGATGGCCTGTGCAATAAGCAGGTGGTGGAAATTGTAGTAAAAGAAGGAGTAGAAAGAATCCGGGAGCTGATTGAATGGGGCGCCCAGTTTGATAAGGACGATGATGGGGACTATGCCCTGGGCAAAGAAGGTGGCCATAGCGAATACCGCATACTGCACCATAAAGATGTTACCGGCAAAGAAATGGAACGTGCGCTGGTAGACACCGTTGGCAAACAACCGAATATTGAAATTATCAAGCATTGTTTTGTACTGGATATTCTTACCCAGCACCACCTTGGCTACCTGGTGACCAAGGCTACACCGGACATTACTTGTTATGGTGTGTATGCACTGAACCTGCAGAACAATCACATCGAAAAAATTATTGCCGGCATTACCCTGCTGGCTACAGGAGGCAATGGCCAGATATACCGCACCACCACCAACCCATCCATAGCCACGGGCGATGGTGTAGCTATGGTATATCGCGCCAAGGGAAGGATAGAAAATATGGAATTTATCCAGTTTCATCCAACGGCATTGTATGAGGCCGGTGTGGGCGGGCAGGCTTTTTTAATTACTGAGGCGGTACGTGGCGACGGAGGCATCCTGCGCAATAAAAACGGGGAAGCTTTTATGGAACGCTATGACGCCCGTAAAGACCTGGCGCCCCGCGATATTGTGGCCAGGGCCATCGACAGCGAAATGAAGATCAATGGTACAGAACATGTTTACCTGGACTGCCGCCATATGGACAAGGAGAAATTCATTCACCATTTTCCCAATATTTATGAGAAGTGCCTGGGCATAGGCATAGACGTTACA
>JANPGT010000991.1:0-2107 GCA_031424135.1 Chitinophagaceae bacterium | reverse complement strand
GCAGTGCTGATGATATGATTGACATCTTCAATATTCAAACCATAGCCCGCCATTTTTGCACGGTCGTACTCAATGGTAATTTGTGGCAAACCGTCTACCCTTTCCACCTGTGGCTGCGTAATACCGTCTATGGGTCGTATAGCATTGGCTACTTTATCGGCATAGGTCACCAAAGAATCTAAATTTTCACCAAAAATCTTGATAGCTACATCCTGGCGTATACCTGTCATCAGTTCATTGAACCGCATTTGTATGGGTTGGCTGGGCTCGGCGATTACGCCGGGAATGGTTGATAATTTATCTCTCATGATATCTGCCATTGCGTAAAAATCTTTAGTAGTGGTCCATTGCTTTTTATCTTTCATAATGACCAGTAAGTCGGAGGCTTCCGGAGGCATCGGGTCGGTGGCAATGTCTGCTGCCCCCGTTTTACCCACCACCATTTTTACCTCCGGGAAAGTCCGGAGCATACGTTCGGCCAGCATAACTGTTTCAGTGGTTTGCGATAAGGAGGATCCCTGCGGTAATACAAATTCAATGGCATAATCACCTTCTTCCAGCGTAGGTATGAACTCTCCACCCATATTCTTAAATATTATAATGGAAACCAGTAAAAGGGCCAGGGCAATGCCCACCACCATATACGGTATTCTGAGTGCCCGCTTTAACAGGGGCGTGTAACCACGGTGAAAAAAAGCCATCATGCGGTCTGAAAAAGTCCGCTTCTCTTTCCTTTTTTTCGAAAGAAACAAAGCACTCATCACCGGAATATAGGTAAGGGACAGGATCAGTGCGCCAAGAATGGCAAAAGCGACTGTCTCTGCCATTGGACGGAACATTTTCCCTTCCACTCCCTGCAAAGACAGTATTGGCAAATAAACAATCAAGATGATGATTTGCCCGAATGCAGCAGAACCCATCATCTTACCGGCGCTTTCTTCTACAGCAATATCCATATGTGCCTGAGACAATTTTCCGGTAAATTTCTTCTTCTCCAGGAAATGCATGGAAGCTTCTACAATGATAACAGCACCGTCTACAATCAACCCAAAATCAATGGCACCCAGGCTCATCAGGTTGGCACTTACGCCAAACAAATTCATTAAAGCAAGTGCAAACAATAAAGACAATGGAATGGCTGATGCCACTATTAATCCCGCACGGATATTACCGAGGAATACCACCAGCACGAATATTACAATCAAAGCGCCCTCAATCAGGTTGGTTTTTACCGTATTGATGGCCCTGTCTATTAAATTGGTACGATCAAGAAATGGTTCAATAATAACGTCTGGCGGCAAAGATTGCTGCACAGTGAGCATTCTTTCTTTTACCCGGTGTACTACTGAAGCACTGTTGGCACCCTTCATCATCAGCACGATACCGCCTACCACCTCTTTTTCTCCGTTATAGGTCATGGCACCATAGCGTGGCGGAGATCCAAACTGCACAGTAGCCACATCCCTGATTAAAACAGGAATACCACTTTCCTGTTTAATAATGATACTTTCAATATCTGCAAACGATTTTACCAATCCAACACCACGGATAAAATAAGCATTGGGCTTGCGATCAATATAGGCCCCACCTGTATTTTCATTGTTTTTTTCAAGGGCGGTAAAGATTTCAGGGATGGTGACGTTCATAGCCTTTAGCCGGTCCGGGTTAACGGCAACTTCATATTGCTTGCTGATGCCACCAAATCCCGAGACCTCCGCAACACCCGGTATGCCGGTCAACTGGCGGCCTACAATCCAGTCCTGCATGGTGCGCAAGTCCATGGCAGAATATTTCTGTTCGCTGCCCTTTTTAGGATGGATAACGTACTGATACACTTCGCCCAGGCCCGTAGTAACTGGCCCCATTGCAGGAACACCCATTTGCAGGAGCACAGACATCCTACCTATCCTAATTAGAGCGGCGATCCGCATGCCAAAGTTGACGCTCGCCGCGGCAGTCATCGCGCTGGCGGCGTTGGCGAGCGCCATGAGCTATACCGGTTTTCTGGTAGTGGGCGTATTGGCTGAGTATCTGGGCTGCGGACGCACCCTGGCAGGGCTGCTGCTTGGCGTGATCTTTGCCAGATTGCCGCGCGTTCGCAACGGTC
>JANPGT010000990.1:0-2641 GCA_031424135.1 Chitinophagaceae bacterium | reverse complement strand
CCCAGGAGACGGCGTTGTAGGCAAGGCGTATTCAACGTTTGGACGCATCATCAATACAGACTGGCTGTATTCATCAAATTATGTAAGAGTGAGGAATATAACGCTGGGGTATAACCTGGGCTCACTTTTCAAAACCAAAGCGGTGCAGAGTGCCCGTATTTATATTACGGCCGAGAATTTTTTCGGTCATGATAAATACAAAGGTGGCTGGAACCCCGAAGCTACCAACACGGATTTAAGCGGAAGTACCTCGTTCCCTGAAGCCGGTGACTACGGTGGTTTGCCCATTCCCCGTTCGCTGATCCTGGGCCTCAACTTTACTTTTTAATCATTTTTGAACTAAGCAATATGAAAAAAATATTCCTTGTGGCAGCGGTTGTTCTTTTTCTCGCTGCGTGCACAAAAGATCTTAACCAGACGCCTATCTCGTCTTCCACTACGGAGACTTTCTATACACAGCCCAATGATTTTATACAGGGTTCCAATGCTGTTTACAATGCATTGCGTGCGTATCCTGACAGGCAGCTGAACCTGTCGGAGACCAGGTCTGACAATTTGTATGCTGTGTCTGATGGTGGCGTGCGCGACTGGGAAGGCATCAACAGTTTTCACAAAACCATTGCAGGTAATGTGTATGTTTCAGAAGCATGGTCGGCCGATTTTAATGGTGTATACAAAGCCAATGTATTACTTGATCAGCTTAAGAAAAATGGCAGCATCATTACCGATGCAGCCCTTAAAGCAAGGTTGGAGGCAGAAGCTAAATACCTGCGGGCCTTCTTTTATTTTGACCTGGTAAGGTGGTTTGGTAAGCTGCCCATTGTAGATCATCCGCTTACGGCCACAGAAGCGCTGGCCCTGCCGCGCAGTGCTGTCAGTGAAGTATATGCGCTTATTTTAGCCGACCTGCAGTTTGCGGCTGCCAACCTGCCCGATGTATATGTAGCGGCCGACAAGGGCCGTGCTACCAAATACGCTGCCAAAGGGTTGCTGGCACTGGTATACATGACCCGCTCGGGCCCCACCTATGGTATTGATGGGCCCGGACTTGGATTAAATGAATGGGCGCAGGCGCTTACATTGCTGAACGAAATCATAGCCAGTACCAAATATTCCTTCCTGCCTTCTTACAGCAATATTTTCTCGTTTACCAACGAGAATAATGCAGAGGTGATTTTTGATGTGCAGTATATTACCGGTTCCAATCCTGTATTGGGCTCCACTTTTCCCTGGGCGCTGGTGCCGGATAACTGGTTTCTGTCATTGGGCAAAGCAGTGCAGGGTGGATTGACTATCCGCCCCGTATCAACCGATCTTTTAAATGCTTATGCAGCTGCAGATACCCGTAAGGCGTTTACCATACAAACCGGTTTTACGTACAACGGTGTAACAGAAACCCGCTCCTTTTTCAAGAAGTATGTAGACCTTACCAAAGTGCCTGCCAACAGGGTAGACTGGCCCATTAATTTTATTGTGCAGCGGTATACAGATATTTTGATGCTGAAAGCTGAATGTATACTGCATGGCGCGGCAGGTGGTACACAATTGGAGGTGGATGCTATTGTAAACCAGGTAAGGGTAAGAGCTGGTTTGCCCGGTACGATCAGTAATGTTACATTGCCCCAGTTGCTGGATGAAAGAAGAAAAGAATTTGCTGCAGAAGGTTCGCGCTGGCACGACCTGGTAAGGAATGGCCTGGTAGAAACCACGATGGCAGCCTGGATACCGGTAGAAGATGTGCAGCACCAGATGCAGCCATTCAATAAGAACTATATTATTTACCCGGTGCCGCAGGCAGAACTGGATGCTAAAACAGGGCTTTATACACAGAACAGCGGGTATTAAGGAACAGTTTAATCAATCCAATGAACAGAAAAGCGTTTCTTGCTAACATTGGTCTACTAACAACGGGCGCCTGCTTACCTTCATTGGTAACAGGCGCTTTTTTGGGCAACCCGCAGGAAGCTGGTTTTGCAAAACACCTGCAACCCATTGGCCGTGCACTGGAAATGGAGGGTTATTATGTATGGTGCAATAGTCCGATAGAAGATGAGGAAGGAAAGCTGCATGTTTTTTTCTCCCGATGGGATGCCAAAAAAGGGATGGGTGGCTGGATTAGAGGAAGCGAAATAGCACATGCTATCAGCAGTTCCCCGGAAGAACCTTTTCAATTTGTGGAAACCATTCTTGCACCACGCCCCGGTTTTTTTGATGCCAGCACCTGCCATAACCCGCTGATTAAAAAAATAGATGGGCGTTATTGCCTGTTTTATATGGGTAACAGCAATGGTAAAACCAATACAAAGCGGATTGGCCTGGCCACGGCGCCTTCCTTACATGGTCCGTGGCAAAGAACAGATGCCCCACTGCTGGAAGCGGGTGATGCAGGTGCCTGGGATGATCATTGCACTACCAATCCGGCTTTTATTAAACATCCCAATGGACAATACTGGCTGTATTATAAATCCTGGAATACAAAAGACTACGAGACTTCCATAGATCCGTTAATAAAGGGCAACCGCAAGTATGGCCTTGCCATAGCCGATAAGCTGGAAGGGCCGTACATAAAGTATGAAGGAAACCCGGTGATTGATTTTTCCGGTAAAGGCAATAACCGGCAGTTTGAAGATGCGTTTGTGTG
>JANPGT010000989.1:0-6747 GCA_031424135.1 Chitinophagaceae bacterium | reverse complement strand
GGAATGTTCTGCCCGCAGGCCGGTTATCCATACCGCATTGCCTGCCAGCGCTCTTTTAAGGGGTTCTACCTTTCTTATAAAGCAGCAGCCTTTGCGGTTGTCTACTGATTCGTAAAAGGCGTTTGGACCTTTGGCTTCAATAAATTCCTGCAATAGTTCCTGGTTGGGGTAAAAGGCTTTTATATGTGTGCTATACTTCTCATTGGTGCTGCTCCAGACGGAATAGGTTTCAGCAAACATCCTCCCGGTATCCAGGGTGAAAATGCTGATAGGTAGCTTATTGTTCAATATTACATGCGCAATTACCTGGTCTTCATAACTGAAGCTGGATGAAAAAGTGACTTTGCCCGGGTATTCTGCGGCCAGTATTGCCAGGGGCGTTTGTATATTTAGTCTATCTTTTTGATGGGTTATCTGGGATAAGTTATTTTTAAGTGTGTCAATCATTGTTACTGTGTGTTTTTTGGGAAAAGAGAAATGCTGAGGCTGTCATGCGCAGCCGGAAAATACTCAGCAACGGCAGTGCCCGGTAACCTGTTTAGGATGAAGATGGCTGCTGGCGTATGGTGTTGTCATGATGGAAGATATAAGTCTACAAACTTGGTAGGCAAAGTTAAGGATTGGCGGCCAGCGGCAAAAATTTTTCTGATGGGTTTAACACCTATGTCACACTATAAACGTTTGTTAGTATATGTGCGGCCTGACCAATGCTGCCGATAACCGGGGAATGTTATCAAACTGTAAAGAAAAGCGGTGGGTTCAGCGGACAGAATCTTAAAAGATTGATTGTAATATATTTATGGAGCTAAGCACTGAAAAAGAGATGAGGCTGATTAGAACCCGTTCATTAATTTTATCTCGTTCCGGTATAAGAGAATCTTTCCATCGTTCTCCAGTTGCTTCAGTAAGCGTGAGACAACTACCCTGGAGGTAGCCAGCTCATCGGCAATAAGGTAATGAGATACTTTGATGACACTGGAGCCGGAGAGTCTCTGTTTTTCTTTGAGGTAGGCAATCAGGCGTTCGTCCAGTTTATGAAAGGCGATGCTTTCAATAGACTTCAGCAGTTCTAAAAAGCGTTCGTTAAAACTGCGCATAATATAGTTTTTCCAACTGGGGTATTTGCAGAGCCATTCGTCCAGCTTGGTGTGCGGTATGGCAATCAGCTCCACCTCATCTTCTGCAATGGCTTTTACTTCACTTTTTTTTGCTTCCACACAGCAGCTATACGCCATGGAGCAGCTTTCGTTGCTGGAGAGGTAGTACAGCAATATCTCTTTGCCGTTTTCATCCATCCGCAGTACTTTAATGGTGCCCGTTAAAATCAGCGGCATCATGCGGATGTACTTACCATAATCCATGATGATATCGCCTTCCTTAAACAGTTTCACCTCGCCAAATTCCTGCATTTCTTTTATCAGGTCGGGTTCAAATGTACTGGCTAAAGTGGTTTTATTGCTCATTGCTTTTGTTAAATGACGGGTCTGCAAAATAGAAAAGTACCGGATGCGCGTTCCGGTTGCTCCCAAAGGTATGCGTTATATGTACTCGTACCCGCCGGCAATATCCTTAAAAGGAAAGCGAATGGTTTATTGTTGACTGCTTGCGACACCCGCTTTGTCCAGGATTTTTTCCAGCGGACAGAATTTTGTAAAAGAAGACTGCAGCAGGTTAACACCTACAAATACCGCCAGCCATATCCAGTAGATGCTGACAAAATAAGCGAGGGCAATGCTCAGCAGGACAAACGATCCGGCTACGGCCCTGACAATTCTTTCTTTCATTGTTTTTATTTTATGGGGTTACTAACTGGTTTTTTCTACAGGTACAATAAATGCGCGCACCGGAAAATCCGTATTCGCAGCTTCGTTGTAATGCTGTATCAGCTTTATTGCCTGTTCCGCATTTGCTGCCGGCGTAAAGCTGAACAGCATCAGTGAATCAAATTTTTCTTCCCCGCTGGCAAACCAGTCTTCCAGCAGGTTCAGCGGTTGGTTGTCTTTAAAGCCAGTCACATCCGTAGTGCTGAACACATGAATATGGGCCTGTTTAAATATTTTGATCACTTCTTCCTGGTATTCTTTCAGACAGGCGACTATAAAAAATTTCATAAAGGATGTTTTATTTTTTGACTGGATGTTTTTTACGCATCATTTTAAAATACAATAACGGCACTACCAACAGTGTAAGAAAAGTAGAGGTAATGGTGCCGCCCATCAGTGAAATGGCCAGTCCCTGGAAAATAGGATCAAACAATATGATGATGGCACCCAGTGCAACTGCGCCTGCAGTTAATAAAATGGGAGTGGTTCTTACGGCACCGGCTTCAATAATGGCCTGCTTCAGCGGCACATCTTCACGTAAACGGATATTGATAAAGTCTATCAGCAATACCGAATTGCGCACCATTACGCCCGCCAGCGCAATAAACCCAATCATAGAAGTAGCGGTAAAATAGGCACCCAGCATCCAGTGACCCAACACAATTCCTACCAGCGACAATGGTATGGCTGCCAGCATCACCAGTGGTACGGTAAAGTTTTGGAACCAGCCGACTATCAGGATATAAATCAGCAGGATTACCACTGCAAACGCAATCCCCAAATCCCTGAACACTTCAAACGTTATCTGCCACTCGCCATCCCATTTGAGAGAGTAGTTATCTTCCATTTCTGGCTGATGGGTATATTCTTCTGTTAACGAAAAGCCTTTTGGTACAACGATGCTTTTCAAACTATCAGAGATATTGGCAATGGCATAGGAGGGGCTTTCCAAGTCACCCGACATATCGGCCAATACATACACCACTTCTTTCTGGTTTTTGCGGTAGATGTTTCTGGCTTTTGTCTGCCTTGTTACCGTTACTACATCACGTATGGGTACACTGTTTGCCTGCATACCAATAATCTTCAGGTCAAGTATATCGTCCATGCCGGCTTTATCAGCGTCGCTTAGCTGCAGTTTAATCAGGGTTTGGTTATACGAAGCCGGCTGGTACACGTTGCCGGCAGGCATACCGGATAAGGCAGCATTCACGGTGGCGGTTACCTGTGCTGTGGACACGCCATAGCGCATGGCTTTTTCTTTATCAACGGCGATATGGTATTCCGGTTGATCGTCTTCCACCATCCAGTCTGCATCTACTACATCCTTTGTTTTGTTAAAGCGTACCTTTACCTGTTGTGCAATTTTTATCTGTTCGTTGTAATCAGGACCATAGATCTCTGCTACCAGGGTTGACAATACCGGCGGACCGGGGGGAACTTCAACAATCTTGACGTTGGCATTGTATTTCTTTGCAATTGCCTGTATGGGTCCGCGCATTTGTTTGGCAATGCCATGGCTCTGTATACTTCTTTCTCCTTTATCTACCAGGTTAATCTGGATATCTGCCACGTTATCACCCCTGCGTAAATCATAGTGCCTTACCAGTCCGTTGAAACTGATGGGCGCCGAGGTGCCGGTATAGATTTGATAATTTTCAACCAATGGCTGACCGGATACATAGCCCGCAATATCTTTTGCCACTGCCTGTGTTTTTTCCAGCGTGGTACCTTCAGGCATATCAATCACTACCTGGAATTCGTTTTTGTTATCGAAGGGCAACATTTTCAGGGCAACTGATTTGGTGTAAAAAAGCATCAGGGAACCCAGGAGTATTGCCACAATGCTGAGAATAAACGTCCAGCGTTTCCAGCGGCTTTCCAGCAGGGGATTAATAAAGGCGCGGTAGATTTTGTAAATCCTGCTTTCTTCCAGTGTTACAGGTTTGGTTTCTTCATGGGTAGCGCCTTTCTTTTCTTTTTCACGCAGGAATATATAGCCCAGATAGGGGGTGAGGGTGAGCGCTACTATCAGCGAAAGCATCATGGCAATAGATGCGCCAATGGGCATCGGGCTCATATATGGACCCATCATGCCCGATACAAATGCCATGGGCAATACCGCTGCCACCACCGTAAACGTGGCCAGTATGGTTGGGTTGCCCACTTCATTAATAGCGTAGATAGCAGCCTGCAGCGGAGGCAATTTTTTCATTTTAAAATGCCGGTGCATGTTTTCGGCAATAATAATGGAGTCGTCTACTACAATACCGGTAATAAACACCAGCGCAAATAAAGTGATCCTGTTCAGCGTATAATCCATGAAATAATAACTGAATAGTGTCAGCGCAAAGGTTACAGGCACCGATAAAAATACAACCAACCCGCCCCGCCAGCCCATGGCCAGCATCACAAACAGCGTAACCACCACAATAGATATAAATAAGTGGAACAGCAATTCGCCTACTTTGTCGGAGGCAGTCTTTCCATAGTTCCTGCTAACGGTTACCTGCACCTCATTGGGGATTAGTTCTTTTTTGAGGTGTTCTACCTTAGTGATTATCTGCTCAGCTAGTTTCATGGCATCTGCACCTTTTTTCTTGGCAACGCTTAAGGTAACTGCCGGGTAGGTTGCTTTGAATATATTGGCCCGGGCAGTATCTGCCTTGCCGTAGCCAAACAGTACATACTGGCTGGCGGTTTCCGGACCATCTTCTACCATTGCCAGCTGTTTCAGGTAAACGGGTTGTTGCTGGTTAATGCCCACCACCAGGTTGGCCACATCCTCTGCGTTGTTCAGGAAATTACCTGTCTCTACGGAGAAAGAAGTATCCTGTTTCAGCAAATTGCCGGCCTGTACCTGTGTATTACTTCCTTGAATCTGTTTGCTGATAGACAGAAAATCAATATGGTTCTCAGCCATTTTATTTTTGTCCAGCAATACCTTTACTTCGCGGCTTCTGCCGCCGATAATATTAATGTCTGCAACATCTGTAATCTTCTTTACTTCATTGGTGAGTGCCTGCCCGATTTGTTTTAGCTGGTAATCGTCGTATTTTTCGCTCCATAAGGTAATGCCCAGTACAGGTACATCATCTATGGCCCTGGTTTTTATCAGTGGCAGCGTAACACCCTGGGGCATCTTGTCCATGTTCTTCATCAGTTCGCTGTACAGTTTTACCAGCGACCGCTCTACATCTTCGCCCACATGAAACTGCACAATCAGCATGGCCTGGCCTTTCATGGAAGTGGAATACACGTATTCAACCCCTTTCACATTAGAAATCATTTTCTCCATGGGTGCGGCCACTTTTGTTTCCACATCTTTGGGTTCCGCACCGGGGTAGCCAATGAAAATATCTGCCATCGGCACTTTTATCTGCGGCTCTTCTTCTCTTGGAATCAGGTAGGTACTGTAGGCGCCTATCAGCAGAAAAGCAATCATCAGCAGTATCGTAAGCTTCGACTGCAAAAACCCTTTGGCTATATTTCCTGAAAAACCGTTTTTCATCTGATGGTATTAATTCGTTTATAATTTTTTAGCCGGCATTTGTATTTCCATGTGGCATCGTTGTGCCTGCCCCGGCGGTTCTTTGGCAAACAATACCGGGTCGCACTCTTGTACATTGATCCCGCCGGAACATATTTCGAACACTTTTGCGTTATCTCTTTCGCGGGATGCTGATTATGGTAACACCGCCCGTCCGATAATTTTACTGACCAATTTTAACAGGAACTCCGTTGTACAGTTTGCCTTCCGCACTGGTGATAAAGGCTTCATTCTTTTCCAGGCCCGTAAGCACTTCCACTTTGTCGCCATAGGTTCTACCCAGTCTTACCCAGCGCAGTAATGCCGTATTGTTACTGCCGATGGTGTAGACCCCGGTCAATTGGTCTTTATGTTCAATACTGGAAGCGGGTACCAATATGGCGTTTTCGTTGCCGGTAATAGCCACCGGTGCTTTAAGCGGAATGTCCACTGTGGCATACATACCGGCATATAAACCCGTTTTTTCTTTTGCAGGAATGCCCAGCTTGATAATATATTGCCCGCTAGTAAACTGCGAAGACGGATTGATCTGCGTCACCACTGTTTTAAATGTTTTGTTGGCGGCCTTAATGGTTACCATGGCAACTGCTCCCTGCTGCAGCTGGCTGATGATATTTTCAGGAACAGTAGCGCTTACCTGGAAGGTGCCGCTTTGTTCAATGGTTAAAAGCGGCGCACCGGGGTTGGCCATACTGCCTGCTTCAGCCATTTTTTGGGTAACAATTCCGGCAAATGGCGCGGTTACATTGCTGTATCCAAGGTTGGCATTTACTTCATTGCGCATTTGCCTGGCGGCTTCCAGCCTCGATTTGGCAGCATTGTATTGCAGTTCCACATTGTCAAGTTCTTTTGCAGTAGCACTTTGTTGTTTGTACAGGATTGTAAAACGGTCGTAATCTTTCTGTGCGCTGCTTACTGATGCCTGCGCTTCTGCAATCATGGCGTCTGTTTGCGCTCTTTTGGCCAGTATATCCTGGTTGCTGATGGTGGCCAGTAATTGTCCCTTACTTACATGGTCACCCGCTTTTACTTTCAGCATCGTAATATATCCCATTACCCTGGTGCTGATGGTGGCGGTTTGTGATGATTCTACCTGTCCGCTAATAGTAAGTTCCTGCTGACCAGCGCCGGAAGGGGTGGCCACTGTAACATTTATTGCCGGGTCTGTTTTGACCACGGGCGTGGTGGTTTTATAAGACGAACAGGCGCTGAGGGCCAGACACCCGGTACAGATAATGATGCCTGAAATTTTTCTTGCGTTAGTAATCATATGCTGAACAGTTTATTTAATATTATTTGAGTCGGTTAGTAATTGTATTAAAGCCTGTGTGCTGTTGGCAGTAAACACCGCCTGGGCCAGTGAGAATTTTTGTT
>JANPGT010000988.1:0-1761 GCA_031424135.1 Chitinophagaceae bacterium | reverse complement strand
CAAGACCACTTTATGCATGCTGGCAATGTGCTTTCTTTTATTGAATACCAATATTATTCCGCTGGCGCATAAGCGCCCTTTTCAATCCAGGTATTCCATGCCTTCAGGAATGCGCTATAACTCAAAGGCGGTGCAGCCCGGCCTTCGCCCATATTCCAGCCAGCCTTTACCAGGGTATCGCGGGCATGCTCCAGTAACTGCTGTTTATTCTTATGGCCGTTTTGATTATAGTCTTTGATTTGCAATGCCAGTTCACGTGCTGACTTTCCCTGGAAAACCATTTTCATACCGGCCGGTGGTAAATGCCAATTGGGGTTACCTGGCGGTGTATGCATTCCCGGCGTATTAGCAGCTTGATGACAATTGGCGCATTTCATGGCGTATAGCCCTTTACCATCATTGCCTCTTTTAGGCCCCATCGTATGCAGGTGGCTATCATCTCCCTGCAAGGGCGTATCACCTGCCGGGTGACAATTCATGCAGCGGGGACTCATCAATACCTTGTATACTTCTTTAAACGCCGCAACTGAAGCAATGCTGTCTTTTGTTTTATCGTTTGAACGCAGGGGACCATTTACCGGCTGTTCTTTTCCAATGAAACCTGAAGCAATCGCTATAAGAGTGACCAATGAAATCATTAAAACAAACCCGCTGCCCAGGTAATATGGATGCTTCATATTTACAATTTATTGTAGTGTTAAACGGCCCCGTTTGGGCCCGTATCTGCAACCGCTTTTTTGATGGGCAGCTGACAAGCACAGCGCTATTTGCACCCATCTGCAGCTTTTCTTTGAATACCATACAATGGCAAAAGAAAATACCCCAGGTTAAAAAATCATTTATCCAAGTTGTTCCGCAAAAGGCATTTTGCGTATTCGTTTACCGGTAGCGGCAAAAATTGCATTTGCAAGCGCAGGCGCTGCTGGTGGAAGGCCTGGCTCTCCTAATCCAGTAGGTGCATCTGCTGTTTCAACAAATTGTACTTCAATATCCAATGGCGCGTCATTTATCCGGAGCATTTTATAGGCATGAAAGTTTGTCTCTGCCACTGCCCCATCAACAAAAGTAACCTTCGGAAACATGGCATGACAAATACCATCTACAATAGCACCCTGCACCTGGTTTTCGGCACCGCTCAAATTAATTACCCGGCCACAGTTTACAGCACAGCATACTTTTACCACTTTGGGCTTCCCTTTCAGCATTATAATGTCAACTACCTGCGCCGCATAAGAACCAAAAGAGAACCAGGTAGCAAACCCCCTGTAAACACCTTCCGTTGTTTTACCCCAGTTGCTCATTTTTGCTACAAGATCAACCACGCTTTTATATTTTGCAGGGTCGTAACCAAGACGCCCTACCGGTTCTTTGCCTGCCTTTTCAAATAACTCCAGCCGAAATGCTACCGGATCCTTTTTCAGCTCCACACATACTTCGTCCATAAAACTTTCCGCCACAAAGGCCATGGTGTTGGCGCCGGGTGCCCGCCACCAACCAGTGGGGGTGTTGCTTTTAAAACCCTGGCCTTCTGACCGGTAATTTGCCAATGCCCCGGCAACATAGCTATCACCACGAATACCTCCGCCAATACCTACACCTGACTGATGCCATGATAATAACTTATCTGTTGAAAGCGCGGCCCGGTACCTGTACATTTCAGCAGGACGGTAGAAGTCATTCTGCATATCGTCTTCACGGGTCCACTGTACCTGTACAGGACTTTTGGCGGCAGCAGAAATCAACGCCGCTTCCACACCGTTA
>JANPGT010000987.1:0-5564 GCA_031424135.1 Chitinophagaceae bacterium | reverse complement strand
ATTTTTGCGTTTGCCCAGCTGGGGCTGTTATACGCTGGATGGAAAAGATCTTGAAGCCAGCGGCGTACAACCGGATATTACGGTGATCAATAGTTTTACGGATAAAATAACTGGTAAAGACCCGCAACTGGAAAAAGCCATAGAAGAGTTGCTGAAGCAAATAAAATAAGGAGTGAATGCAATACAGGTTTCTTTTTGGCAGGTGTGCTGACCGCACCTGCTTACACGTAATTTTGCACAGTGAATACAGTAACAGCACCCGCCGCGGTATTAAAAAAATACCAGCATGATTTTCATCCTGTAGTTCCCTTTCTTGCGGGAACAGACAGGGTATTGCCAATGGATTTTACAGAAACTAATACGGAACTTACAAAGGATACGATTGAAGATGATCAGCCGTTCATCGCATACATCAGCAATAAGCTGCAACAGGCCAATGCTGTGTATGGTATAGGAGGCTACAATGAGCACAGAACAGTGTATAGCCGCAGCCCGCTTTTTGATGCCGCCAGGCCGGGAGAAGAACCCCGCCGCCTGCACCTGGGCATCGATATATGGGGCCCTGCAGGTACACCCGTATATGCGTTTATGGGTGGCCGTGTACATAGTTTTGCATTCAACGGGAACAGAGGAGACTATGGCGCTACCATTGTACTGCAGCACCAGCTGGAGGGCATTGCCTTTCACACATTGTACGGACATCTTGCTGTGCAGGACATTGCTACGCTTAGCGAAGCCCAATATGTTACAAGGGGGCAGCACATTGCACATTTTGGCGTGCCGGAAGAAAACGGGCATTGGCCACCGCACCTGCATTTCCAGGTGGTTATTGATATGGAATTGAAGCAGGGTGATTATCCCGGCGTTTGCAAATTTTCAGAGAGAGAAAAGTATTTATTGAATTGCCCCGACCCGGATTTGATTTTGCAGATGAATCAATACATAAGCTAAGAGGCAAAGAGAAAATGAGTGCAAAGAGTGCGGATTAAAAAGGTAATGATAACAGAGTTATTAAAATAAAGTATAATTAAAATATAAGAATTAAGTGAAGGCTTCAAAAATCAATCTCCTTCTTCTCCTTTTCTCTTTGTGCTCTTAGCCCAGCACATCCCGCACAATTTCCTCCCATTCTTTTTTCAATGAATACTCCGGCATTTGTTTACCAGCGCGGCGGTACCAGTAACCGGCGTTACCCACGTCTCCTTCTTTGCGATGCAGGTAAGCATGTATCCACGCGGCAGTGGTATCCTGTAGATCCTGGATAATAGTATGCGCCGCTTCCCAATCACCTCTGGCATCCTGCCAGAGCGACAGCGCATATTGGTTAAGGATTGCCGGCGGCTGGCCCGTCTCAATACTTTTGTTGAATTGTTCAAATTGCATAACTTCAACTGGTTTTACTAATAAGCTAAGGTATCTGGGTAAAACGAATATATTTTTTTTCGGTATTCATACAACTAAGCCTGTCAATTCTGCGTCTCCATTCCATCCATTTCTATAACACAAAACAACTACAATTATGTCATTTAACCTGCTTGACACGGTAAAAGGTCTTTTCAACAGCAATCTTATTTCTTCTGCTGCAGCCTCTTTGGGCGAAAGTGAGGGTGGTATCCAAAAAGCATTGAGTGGCGCTATTCCTTCTTTGCTGGTAGGGCTTGTCAGCAAAGCCGATAGTCATGAAGGCGCTGCGGGTTTACTTGATTTGGCAAAACAGGCTGCAGGCAGTGACATATTAAATAACCTGGGTGGTTTTTTGGGAAATGATAATAACAGCCTGCTCAGCAAAGGTGCTGAAATGCTGAAGGGAGTGCTGGGTGATAAGGCCGGTGGCATTGCCAGCCTGGTATCTAATTTTGCCGGCATTAAACATTCTTCTGCTTCCTCACTGTTAAGCATGACCGCACCGGTGGCGCTGGGCGCATTGGGCAAACATGCAGGTGACAGCAACCTGAATGCAGGCGGACTGATGGGTTTTCTTGCTGAACAGAAATCTTCCATTATTAATGCATTGCCTTCCGGGCTGGGTTCCATTGCTGGTTTGCTGGGGTTGGGTGGCGCCGGTGATGCTGTTAGCGCAGCTGCAGGAAAAGCAACAACTGCCACTCATTCAGCGGCCCATTACACAACACCCGCGGCTGAAACAGGCGGCAATAGCCTCAAATTTCTGATGCCACTGTTGCTGGCTATACTGGCGGTCGCCTTTGCTATTTACCTGTTCAAAGGCTGCACCGGTGCAACCAAAGAGGCAGTTGCCACAGAAGAGCATGTTGCTGAGAAGGTAAGCCCGGCAGTAGAAACACCTGCTGCTGCAACTACTGCGGTACGTGAACTGTTTAAAGTGAAACTTCCCAACGACACCATACTGGATGCTTACAAAGGTGGTATTGAAGACAAACTGGTGGCTTTTTTAGGTACAGATTATAAGAAACTGGGTGAGGATTCGCTGAAGAAAATTTGGTTTGATTTTGATAACCTTAACTTCAAAACCGGCAGTGCAGATCTAACAGAAGAAAGTCAGCAACAGGTAGATAATATTGCTGCTATTCTGAAAGCCTTCCCTGCCGTTAAATTAAAGATTGGTGGGTATACAGACAAAGTGGGAGATCAAGCAGCCAATAAAAAGTTGTCGGATGCAAGGGCCAAATCGGTGCAGGCGGCATTGGCAAAACTGGGCGCAGGAGGTCAAATTACTGCTGCTGAAGGCTACGGTTCTGCATTTGCGGTATATGCTGCAGACGCACCTGAAAGCGACCGCGTTAAGGATCGTCACGTTTCTGTGAGCGTAAGATAATCGTCATAGCTCACCCTCACAATAAAAATGGCTGTTTCAATTTTTGAAACAGCCATTTTCTTTTTTATCAGGCAATTGCCAATGCTGAACTTTTTTAATGTGCAGCAAGGGCCGGCTCGTTATTGTACACAGCTGCAAATGTTTTTGCAAAATCGGCCAGCTTTACTTTGCCCAGTACAGAGGGGTGTTGTTTCCAATAGTCCTCGTACATTATACCGCTCTGGACAGCATGTCCCATTTCAGTGTAATTTTTAGCCAGTTCTTCTGGCAGTCCGGCCTTCAATGCGCCCTGCAAAGCCTGTTCATCGGTAAAAGCTACCCAGTTCAGGTCTGGCTTATTAATGGACTTACCAAGGGCTGCTGCAATATCAATGGTGCTCACTTCATCGCTGGCAATGTATTGAACAGAGTGGCTGCTAAAATCAAGATGCATTAATGCCTCTATAGCCACAGCAGCAATATCACTGGTATCCACAATAGCAAATTCCTTTTTGCTGAAACTAAAATTACTGCCGGCAATGCCCAGGTTTTTGATAAGGCCAATATTGCTGAAGAGGTTGTAGTAGAAATACACGGGCCGCAGGTGTTTGATGTTGGTATCCTTCAAAGTATTCAGTGCGGCTTCAACACGGTAGAGTCCGCTTACAGGTCCGCAACCATCTGCCAGGTGGGCACCCACGCTGCTCAGGTTTACCACGTATGGTATGCGGTTGTTTTTAATGGCTTCAGCATAATTTTTTCCTATCTGGCCAATATATGCTTTCCAGTCGGGCGCATCAGATTTGGGCGGCACCATGGTATACACCGCGTCTGCCCCGCTGAATGCTTTGGTCAGAAATGCGGTGTCCTCTACTGAGCCTACGGCAGCGCTGGCGCCAAGGGCTTCAATGTCTTTCACACGGGCCTGGTTGCTGGTAATAACGGTTACTAAATGACCTGCTTTTACCAGGGCGGTAACAATGGGCTGGCTGATATGCCCCAATGAGCCTGTAATTACGTATTTCATTGTTTTGCTGTTTTTATGGTTAAAAATGATGTACCTAGAAAGTTATCTTGCCATAATATTTGTATATACAAATATTCCATCAAAAAAAATCAGGTTGCCAGCTTGTCTGCAATTTTATTCATGTTGTTTACAAAGCGGGCGCATTCTTCTTTGCCGGCCAGCGCTAAGCAGCTGCTGTTGAATGCTTCTACACAGTCCATCAGCTGGGGTTTCATTTCTTTGCTTTTTGCAGTAGGGTACACAGCCGTGGTTTTGCCTTCGGTAGTTCTTATCACCAGCTTTTTTGATTCCAGTTTTTCAATCAGCCGGGTAATGGTACTGGGAGTAAGGTGTAATTCTGCACTGAGGGCGCCGGGTTGTACACCGGGCTCATCCAGCACAATCATGAGCAGGTATGCATGACTGGGCGAAAGATCTACTTTCTTCCAGGCGGCTACTGCCAGCTTTTCTGTTTTACGTGCCAGGGCATTACTTGCAAAATAAATGCACCGGCCGTACCTGCTGTCTGACGTTTTTAAGGATGACAAAGACTGTTACTTGTAATGAGTAGCAAAGATAAGCTCTTTTTATTTGTATATACAAATATTAAATAAATTTTCTTTTATCCTTCCCGCCGGGGTTTGCTATTTTTACAGCATGGCCAATCCCAACCTGCATACAGACAAGGCGCCTCTTACGGCCGCGGAGAAAGAATTTGAAAATAATATCAGGCCGGCGGCCATTGCAGATTTTGCTGGCCAGCCGCAGCTGATAGAAAACCTGCTTGTCTTTATAAAGGCTACTAAAATGCGTGGTGAAGCGCTGGACCATGTGCTTTTTCATGGCCCGCCCGGCCTGGGTAAAACCACGTTGTCAAGAATTGTGGCCAATGAGCTGGGAGTGAATATCAAAGAAACATCTGGCCCGGTAATAGAAAAGCCGGGCGATTTGGCAGGACTCTTAACCAACCTGGAGCCCAATGACGTATTGTTTATAGATGAGATACACCGCTTAAGCACGGTGGTAGAAGAATATCTCTATGCGGCCATGGAAGACTACCGGATTGATATTATGATTGACACAGGCCCCAATGCCCGCAGCATTCAAATCAACCTGAATCCTTTTACCTTGATAGGGGCTACCACCAGGAGCGGTTTGTTAACCGCGCCACTGCTCTCCAGGTTTGCCATCAAATCAAGGCTTGAATATTATAACAGTGATACACTGCACAAGATAGTATTGCGCTCTGCCAATATTCTTAAGACAAGTATAACCTCCGATGCCGCCGGCGAAATAGCACGTCGCAGCCGCGGTACGCCCCGTATTGCCAATGGTTTGCTGCGCAGGGTGAGAGATTTTGCGCAGGTACTGAACGATGGCAGTATTGACATGGGTATTACAAAACATGCTTTAAAGGCATTGAATGTAGATGAGTACGGGCTGGATGATATGGACAACCGTATTCTGCTGGCCATTATCGACAAATTTAAGGGTGGCCCTGTAGGTATTACCACCATTGCAACGGCGGTGGGTGAAGAAGCCGGTACGCTGGAAGAAGTATACGAGCCGTTTTTGATACAGGAAGGATTTATTAAACGTACTCCCAGAGGCAGGGAAGCTACCCATAAAGCCTACGAACACCTCGGCAAACAGTCATTTGGTAAGGAGGGGCCGGGTCTGCTGTTTGCTGAATAAAGCCGCTGAAGCAGTTGTTTGTAAATAACGGCGTGGAATACTTGTAGTAGAAGTCCGGCTGTTTTAAGTTAATACGGTATGAAAAAAATA
>JANPGT010000986.1:0-3773 GCA_031424135.1 Chitinophagaceae bacterium | reverse complement strand
GTTACATCTCTTAGATAACCTCCCAAATTTTGCTCTTTCCAAGTCCAGTTTTCAGAACCGGGAGCTTTTCCAGAATACAATCGAATAACTTGTTGTGCTTGCACCTGTGCAAGTCCGATGAGAAAGACAAGAACTGTTAATATAAAAAGCTTATTCTTCATGTAAGGTGATTTTTGAATGACACAGCACTATCGTATTTACGCAAGTTCCTCGATTAAACATTTGTAAGTATTTCGCTAACGGGTTAGGCTTGTCCTGGCTAAGCGTTTACAAGCGCTTTTAAACGTTTGTATAGTTCTTTACTAAAGTATTGTATTTCACAAATGTTTCCAATTTTTTGTTTATGCCATTTACTGAGTTGGCGTGCTGAATTGAGGTGTGTGGCACAAGTGAGTGACACAACCGGAGCCATATAGTACCACTACCGCCCGTCTTATAATTATTTTCACCGCTAATCCCGGGAATGTGCCCCAATTGTCTCGATCCCTTGCCGGTCTCCTTACACCGGGCAGCGTTAGTAATGCTGCGGGCCGGTGAGCACAGTAACCAGGCAAAAAAAATGAATCAGTTGCAAAAGACAGCAGCCCTAAAAATAAAAAAACCGGCCAGGGCCAGTGTAGCAAAAAAAAACAGCAGGAAGGAGGATGGGAAGAAAGCGGCGAAAACTTATACTACCATTCTTGTGATAATATCAGTGTAGACCACCTGGCCTTTTGTGCCGGTGGCGCCTATTTTAAAACAATAAGTGGTACCTGTTACCAATCCCGTAATGGTGAAATACGGTTTAGAGCTGGCGGCATGGCACCAGGCATTGTTACTGATGGGCGAAGGACCATACAGGAACATATACGAATTGGCGTTGCGTACCGGGTTGATGTATACCAATGCTTCACCGGAATTGTTACCGTATTGTACGGTAAAGTTTTCTGGTGCGCCCAGCGTCCTGGAGCCGCTGACTTCTGCGTTCAGGGTAAAACCCGAACTTGCCAGGATGGCGCGGTCTCCTTTGGCGATATGGCTGCAGTAGTTGGCCAGGTTTTTCATCAACAGCTCCAGGTTGTTCCTGAGCTGTTTTTTAACCGCTACTTTTACTTTGTCGCGGGTTTTTGAAAGCGCCAGCCCGTCTGAGAACAGCTGGATGCCGTTGTTCAGATCTGCCAGGGTGGGACTGGGTTCAGGAAAGTTTTTGTTACCGTTCATAGCGGCGGCTACGGCCAGTGCAAGCCCTTCCAGTTGATCGTCAGTTAGCCTGACAAGGCTTAATGTAATTTTAGATGTTTTCATAATTTGTAATTTTTGTTGAAAATTGTTTTTTCATTGTTTTTTAAATTTTGTTTTAATGTTTGTATGCGGGCATTATTGCCAGCACAGTTGATAATTAACACAAAGGGGAATCTCGTAGTGGCCAGCTACAGGAGGCCCTGCCTGTTGCAGGTGCTGCCATTTTTGTAAACTTTGACTTACTGGTTTATCCACCAGTGTTGTTTGCTGTTATAAGCGTGTTCCGTGCGGAAAAATCGTCCTGAATCTTTTATTGATTTTTTAGAAGAGATGATAAATCCTGTTGGAAATTTATTGTATAAAGTCCATCTACAAAACCGGTAGCACCGGCGGTCAAATGCTTTGAAGAAAAAACCCGAATCAGCTGCGTCCGGGAGGAACGCCATTATCATTTGACCTGTAATTAACATTACAAAGATATAATACTTTTATTCGAATTTCAATCAAGTTCTGAAAATATATTTTTTTTAACGCGCACAGTCACGTCAGTTTGTTGTGGTATAAAGACTTGCAAAAAAAAGTTTTCCTTCAAAAAATTTATTTTTCATTTTTGCCCGGATTTGTTGGTCGTTGTACCTTTTATTTTTCGCTTCTAACAAGATTTGTTGGTCGTTGTATCTTTTATTTTTTACTTCTAACAAGATTTTTTGGCCATTGTATCTTTTATTTTGACGGTATAAATTTAGACTGGAGTGTATTGACTAAACTGTATGACCGTTGCCGGGCGGGCCACTTGGCTGCTCAGGAAGCTGGTGTAAGTACTTACGAAAAAACTAGCAGCAAATGTTGAAAAAAAATAGATTCCAGATTCCTTTTCACCAGATCTGTTTTTCAAAGGTATTATTCTGTTTTATACCTGATCTGCAGTCCGGCAATCGTTGAGTCGCTTTTGAATATTTTTACATGCTTGGGATAGGTGATGAGAACAGACATGTCATCAATCCATTGTACCGTTAAGTTGGTGGAATTAATGTTGCCATCACAGACGAAGATGTTTCCACCCTGGTCATCCGATAGCTTTTCGGCAATTGGTAACACTGATATCTGGGTTGAAAAACCCGTTGTTGCGCCGCAGTCCCTGGAAAACTTTACAACCTTGTATTGTGCTGCGTTATTGTCCAGCCTTAAATAGATGTCGTTACTGCAGTCGTACAAACTGCAGCCGGATAGCAGAGAGAGGAATAATATGGATAAAAATGTTTTTAAGATTGGAATCATGGTCCGGTCGTTTTAAAGTGCGTGGGATTCAATGCTGGCAGTCCGATGCTAGCCACGTTTGAGTTTTTGCCTTAGTAAAAATAGTTTCCAGGTTGTCAGCCATTGATTGTGTTCCCAGTTAATAGAAAACTTTTCATTTTTGTCTGATAACCATGGCGGTATCGATACTTTACAGTGGAGCATAGGTGGGTTGGTAAATACTTTCAACAGATATTCTTTATTAAGTGATGATTTTAAATAATAACGGAAGTCAATTATTGTCATATTATTTGTGGCCCTGTAAATTTGAAGATTGATGTCGTATATGTTAATGTAAAGTTTTTTCAGTATAGGAGAAAGTTCAGCAAGTGTCAAGGGCTTTTTTTTATCGTTGTGCTTCTTATTTACTTTACGTTGTTCGTAAGAATTTTTGCTGCTTTCTTTGACTTCTGTCAAAATAAGTTTATAGTTTCCTGAAATTTTATTCCATGTCATATTTCTGGCCATGTCAAACAGTTGTTGAATTAACTCCTGAATGTCATTCTCTAATATTGATAGAACTGTATCTGGATGGTCGACCTGAAATAGTTTAACAACCTGCCCTTCATTGAAATAGTCTTCAGGGTATCCGCTTAATTCCAACGGTCTAAAAACGTAGATATCAAACTTGGGCTCTTTTTCTTCTTTAGCGATAGGATACATGTCTAAATAGTGATAGACGGGGATACCGTTTAGTAATGCCCCTTCTTGTATCTCAACCGGCCTTTCAAAGTTTAGTTGTCGCGCTGCAATAGCCTGCCCGCGGTTGTGATGATCAAATAATTTGATGATTTCAAAATCCAGCACCATAAGTACGTGTCGATAGTTGTGGTTAAAGTTCTCGCTAGATGTCGGTAGGTATTTTCATTCCGTTTACAGGTCAGTATCATTACGGTTTCCTGGTGATTTGCAAATGTGCCGTTACTATCTCTTCTAGTTCCTTTTTTGTAACATTTTCATAAACTCTTTCGGTCGCGTATGCTGATAGTTCATCAGCCGCGGGACTTTCCAAGGAAACATAAAACATATCAACTGTCCTCTTGTAGGTCGATATATATACCATTCGTGTTTTCATTTTGTTGGTCAAACCTATTGAACAGCGATCCGCATCCCAATAGTCTTGAATATTCAGTTCCGTCTTGTCGAACTTGTCGAACAAGTAATCAATAATGTCAATTAGCGATTTCGACTTGTTGGTTAATATATATGACGTCTAATGACCGGGTATTGCTGAAGGCGGGGTATTTGAAAAACGT